>NZ_RYDN01000018.1:0-60774 GCF_003968735.1 Flavobacterium sp. RSP49
ACAATGGAAAGACTAATCATTGCTGGAGTTAATCATCAATGGAATGAATTATAGGTAACTAAACGGACAAGCATAAAAGATATTTAAAAACATTAAAAATGAATTCTGAACTATTCCCACTAAAAAAAGAACCGTTTTTCAGAGAATTATCCTTTAAAACATTCCCTTTTGTAATTATTTATGAAGTATTTAATGACGGAATTATTATTTACTCTGATTTTCATACTTATAGAGATCCTTCTAAAAAGCCATAAATAATTTCTTGATGAATATTAGTTATGTCATTTTCATAACAAAAAACCTTCTGAATTAAACTTCAAACAAAACTTAATTCCTTAATTTTGTGGAACATTTTATAAAAACACAATAAAAAAAAATACTATGAGTTCATTTGACGTAGTCATTATAGGTTCTGGGCCAGGCGGATATGTATCAGCAATTCGTTGTGCTCAACTGGGTTTTAAAACAGCAATTATCGAAAAATATTCCACTCTTGGAGGGACTTGCCTCAATGTTGGTTGTATTCCTTCAAAAGCACTACTAGCTTCTTCTCATCATTACAGTGAAATTGCACATTTTGCAGATCACGGAATTGAAGTTTCCGGGGAAGTAAAAGTAAACCTTGAAAAAATGATTGCGCGCAAACAAGCGGTTGTAGATCAGACTTCTGGTGGTGTTAAATTTTTAATGGACAAAAATAAAATTACAGTTTTGGAAGGTTTAGGTTCATTTGTTGATGCTACACATGTTGCGGTGGCAAAAGCAGACGGAACTTCGGAAACTGTCGAAGCCAAAAACATCATCATCGCTACAGGTTCAAAACCATCTTCTTTGCCTTTTATCAAAATAGATAAAGAAAGAATCATTACTTCAACCGAAGCATTGAAACTTAAAGAAGTACCAAAACATTTAGTAATTATTGGTGGTGGAGTTATCGGGATCGAATTAGGTCAAGTGTATTTGCGATTGGGATCACAAGTTTCTGTTGTAGAATATTTAGACCGAATTATTCCAGGAATGGATGCTTCATTGTCTAAAGAATTGACTAAAGTATTAAAAAAACAAGGCATGAAATTCTATGTTTCACACAAAGTGAAATCCGTAGAACGAAATGGTGAAGGCGTTGTCGTTCAAGCTGAAAATACAAAAGGAGAAACAATTACGCTGGAAGGAGATTATTCCCTAGTTTCTGTAGGTCGTCGTCCGTATACTGACGGATTAAATGCTGATAAAGCAGGTGTAAAAATTTCAGATAGAGGAATGGTAGAAGTAAATGATCATTTGCAAACTTCAGTTCCTACTATTTATGCAATTGGCGATGTGGTGCGTGGCGCAATGTTAGCACACAAAGCAGAAGAAGAAGGAGCCATGGTGGCTGAAATATTAGCAGGTCAAAAACCACATATCGATTATAATTTGATTCCCGGAGTTGTCTACACTTGGCCAGAAGTGGCTGCTGTAGGACAAACAGAGGAGCAATTGAAAGCTTCCGGAGTTGAGTATAAAGCAGGAAGTTTTCCTTTCAAAGCTTTAGGACGCGCAAGAGCTGGTGGCGATCTAGACGGATTTGTAAAAATTCTTGCTGATGCAAAAACAGATGAAGTACTAGGCGTTCACATGATTGGGGCTCGTTGTGCGGATTTAATTGCTGAAGCAGTAGTTGCAATGGAATTCAAAGCCTCTGCTGAAGATATTTCCAGAATGTCTCATGCTCACCCAACATTTGCAGAAGCAATCAAAGAAGCTGCACTAGCCGCCACTGACAATAGAGCGTTGCATGTGTAATTAAAGAATAAATTTTTGCTATAGAATAAAAAACCCGCTACATTGAGCGGGTTTTTTTGTTATGAGGTGCACTTATTTAGTCTTTAGCAATAAATAAACTTTTATAATTGTTCCAATGGTTAAAAATTAGAAACATATTTCCCAAGAATAAGAAAAGGGCAGTAGGAATTCCCTCTGGAGACAAGAAAAAATTTATGAATAAAATGTTGATGGTTATTGGTAAAATCAAAATACTGGCAAGAGTAACATAACGCCCTGTCAAAAAGGCTAGGCCACATAACAACTCAATAGACTTGGCTAATGGCATAATGTAAGTAGAGGCAACTAAGCCTACATTAAAAGCCTTGAAATTTCCGGTAACTTCCGGCTCTGGAGCTAGTTTTAGAAAAAAACTAATTGATGCATAAAGAAGTAAAAGTCCAATTAAAGTTCGGATAATAATAATTACAATTTTCATAGTATATGGTTTTATTGGTTACATATTTGAAAATAATTATTGGGGAATTTGAGGTTCATCAATACACATAATTTCCCATTGGTGTCCGTCCAAATCCGCAAAACTATGGGCATACATCAATCCGTGATCTTGTGGCTCCATATACGTTGTACCACCCGCAAATATCGCTTTTTGTACTATTTCGTCCACTTTTTTTTTGCTTTCAACATCTATTGCGATTAATACTTCGGTATTTTTATGGGCATTGCAAATTTCTTTTTTGGTAAAGTCTCTAAATCGTTGTTCAGTAAGCAGCATCACAAAAATGTTTTTTCCTGTAATCATGCAAGTGGCTTGTTCATCAGTAAATTGAGGATTGAAAGAAAATCCAAGTTGTGTAAAAAAAGCAATGGATTTTTTAAGGTCTTTAACTGCTAAATTAAGGAAAATTTTTGAAGCCATAACGAGAATGATTAAACGATTAAAAAAATCCAAAATTGATCACGCACTATCAAATTTACAAAAAAATAAGCTAATTTTAGCATAACCAGTTATTGAAGAATTTTTTTTGTTGTAATTTTGAATTTTTAAACATTAAAACTTTTTGAGAACTTCAATTTATAAGTCTATTTCTGATTCAAAATTGTTCAAACAACAACTTTTACTCTGGTCACAACAATTTCGTGAAGTTGTTTTTATGGATAGTAATGAGTATCCGCAACAGTACTCCAGTTGCGATTGTATTCTTGCCGTAGATGCTTTTACCTCCATCAAAACAGATGTTTACAATGCCTTTGAGGATTTGAAACAGTACCAGCAAAACACGAAAGACTGGCTTTTTGGTTATTTATCGTATGATTTAAAAAATGATATTGAGCAGTTGCAATCTGCTAATTTTGACGGGCTGGATTTTCCGGATTTGTATTTTTTCCAACCTAAGAAACTGTTTTTATTGAAAGGAAATCAACTCGAAATTCAATATCTCAATATGTGTGTGGAGGAAGTGGAGGCAGACTTGAAAGAAATTAGTGTTCAGTGTTCAGCGTTGAGCGTTCGAAATTCACAAATAACGATCCAACAACGGATTCCGAAAGAGAATTATCTTCAAAAAGTTTCAAAAATATTGGAACACATTCATCAGGGCGATATTTATGAAGCCAATTTCTGCATGGAATTTTTTGCTGAAAATGCAACGATTGATCCCATAGAAAAATTTATAAAACTCAACGAAATTTCTCAGCCGCCATTTGCCGTTTTTTTTAAAAACAACAATCACTTTTTACTTTCGGCGACACCGGAACGTTATTTAAGGAAAGAAGGAGAACTAATTATTTCGCAACCGATTAAAGGAACTGCAAAACGATTTTCAGACCCAATTGAAGATGAAAAATCGAAAATGCAATTGGCTTTAGACCCAAAAGAACGGGCCGAAAATATTATGATTACGGATTTAGTGCGCAATGATTTGTCTCGAACAGCACAAAAAGGATCCGTTGAAGTACAAGAGTTGTGCAAAATTTATTCTTTTTTGCAAGTGCATCAGATGATATCAACGGTTACGTCAAAGTTAGAGGGGCACTATTCTATAGTAGATGCTTTAAAAACAACTTTCCCAATGGGAAGTATGACAGGAGCACCAAAGATTTCGGTGATGAAAATAATTGAAAAACTCGAAGAAACAAAACGCGGTTTATATAGCGGTGCTGTGGGGTATTTTACACCAAATGGTGATTTCGATTTCAATGTAGTTATCCGAAGCATTTTGTACAATCAAGAAAAAAAATATGTTTCTTTTTCAGTTGGAAGCGCTATCACTTCGCCATCAATTCCTGAAAAGGAGTATGAAGAATGTTTGCTTAAAGCAAAAGCGATGCGAGAAGTTTTAAGTTAAATCAGAATGAATGAATTAAATTTGAATATGCTACAGAAATTCCAAAACCATCTTCTTCATAATTTCCAGTTCTTGAACGGAAAAAAAATACTTCTTGCTACAAGTGGCGGGAAAGACAGTATGGTATTGGTGCATTTGTTTCAGCAATTGAATTATAAAATTGGAATTGCACATTGTAATTTTCAATTGCGTGGAATGGAAAGTTTTGGAGATCAGAATTTTGTTCAGGACTATGCTGCCGCAAATGCTATACCGGTATTTATTACACAATTTGATACTAAAGCTTTCTCAGAAGATTATAAAATTTCGACCCAAGTTGCCGCGCGCGAGTTGCGATATAACTGGTTTTATGAGTTATTAGAGACTGAGAAATTCGATTATATTCTCACAGCACATCATGCCGATGATAATTTGGAAACGTTCCTAATCAATCTGAGTCGTGGAACAGGATTAGAAGGTTTGACAGGAATTCCGGAGCAGAACGATAAAGTAATTCGCCCACTTTTGGCCTTTAACCAAAAAGAAATGGAAGATTATGCCAAATTAAATAACATTAAATGGCGCGAGGACAGCAGTAATGCATCCGATAAATACCTTCGGAATAAAATTCGGCATCATCTAGTTCCGATGTTAAAAGAATTGAATTCTAATTTTCTTTCCTCGTTTCACAAAACACAACTGTATTTGCAAGACGCGCAAGTTATGGCTGAAGATGCTTCGATTATGATTTATCAGCAAGTGGTAAAGCAAGAGAATGAGACTCTTTATTTTGATTTAAAAAAACTAAAAAAATTACCCAATTATAAATCTTATTTGTACCAATGGATGAAAGAATTTGGATTCAAAGCTTGGGATGATATTTATGATTTGGTTGATAGTCAATCTGGAAAACATGTTTTTTCTCCAGAATATAGAGTATTAAAAGATAGGGATTACTTAATCCTAAGTCCGATAAATTTCGTAGATGTAAAGGACAAATATTTTATAGATGAAAATCAAAAAGAAGTTAATATTCCTTTAAATCTTACGTTTTGCAAAGTAGCCGACATTGGGATCGTTTCAAATAAAACTATCTTTGTAGATGGTGATAAAGTGCAGTATCCATTAATTTTACGCCATTGGAAGGAAGGCGATAGTTTTCAGCCTTTTGGGATGAACGGTAAGTCAAAAAAAGTAAGCAAGCTTTTTAAAGATGAAAAATTATCCTTGCTAGAAAAAGAAAATTCTTGGCTTTTATGTTCAAATGATGAAATAGTCTGGGTAATTGGTCTACGTCAGGATGAACGCTTTAGAATAGACAACACAACTAAAAATATACTTAAAATACAATCAGAATAATGAAGAAACTACTATTTATACTTATTGCTTTTTTTGCTTTTGCCAATGGAAATGCCCAGATTCTGGATCCCGCCAAATGGACAACCAAAATAGAAAAAAAATCGGACACTAATTATATCCTTACTTTTAATGTTGTTATAGAAAAGGATTGGCATTTGTATTCTCAATTTACTCCAGACGGAGGGCCGTTGCCACTGGAAATCATTTTCAAAAATCAAAAAGGAAACTTCACTTTAGTGGGCAAAGCCAAAGAAAGTAAAACGAGAACCGCTTACAATGATATATTTGAAGTTAACGAAACATTCTTCGAAAAGAAAGGTCAAATCCAGCAGGAAATTACACTAACAAATCCTAAGCTGACTGAAATTAAAGTCGATTTCAATTACCAGGTGTGCAAAGATGTTTGTATTAACATGGAGAAGAATTTTACGTTTAAAATTCCTTCGGCATCAAAAATAGCAGAAATAGCTGCTGTAGTCCCCGTTTTACCGGTGATAGATACGGCTAAAGTTGATACAGCAGCTGTAAGTCCGGATGTAAATAACGAAGAAACAGTTACTCCTGAAAAAGTCGTTTCTCTAGACTCTGAACCAGGTACAAAAAGAGGATTATGGTCTATTTTCTTCATTGCTTTTTTATCTGGATTTGCCGCATTGCTTACGCCTTGTGTCTTCCCAATGATTCCTATGACAGTCAGTTTTTTTACTAAACAAAGCAAAACAAAAGCAAAAGGGATTAGTAATGCCATTATTTATGGAGTAGCTATCATATTCATTTATGTAGTTTTAGGATTCTTAGTGACGTGGATTTTTGGTGCCGATGCGCTGAATGCGTTGTCCACGAATGTTTGGTTCAATATTATTTTCTTTGTTTTGTTAGTCATTTTTGCAGCTTCATTTTTGGGTGGTTTTGAGATTATGCTGCCTAATTCTTGGGCAAATAAAGTGGATAACCAAGCGGATAGAGGTGGGATAGTTGGAATTTTATTCATGGCTTTGGCGTTAGCGATTGTCTCCTTTTCGTGTACTGGACCGATTGTAGGAACCCTGTTAGTCGAAGCGGCTTCTAAAGGCGGAATAGCTCCAATTGTGGGTATGTTTGGGTTTTCATTGGCTCTAGCCTTACCCTTTATGTTGTTTGCGATGTTCCCGGGTTGGTTGAATTCATTGCCAAAATCCGGTGGTTGGTTGAATACTGTTAAAGTTGTTTTAGGATTTTTAGAATTGGCTTTGGCATTTAAATTTTTGTCGAATGCTGATTTGGTTTTGCAATTGCATTTTTTGGAAAGAGAAGTGTTCTTGGCAATATGGATCGCTATTTTTGGAACATTGGCCTTTTATTTATTCGGGAAAATTACGTTGCCGCACGATAGCCCGATGACACATATTTCAGTAGGACGACTGTCCTTTGGATTAGTAGTTTTGGCCTTTACCATCTATTTGATTCCTGGGATTTGGGGAGCGCCATTAAAATTAATTTCTGGTTTCCCGCCGCCAATGACCTATAGCGAAAGTCCTTACGGAGTAGGAAACTCCCAAGGTGGCTCAAATGCATCTGCCCAAATTTTGCCGGAAGGCGCACATTTAGGGCCACATGATCTTATTGCTTTTGATAATTATGAAAAAGGATTGGCTTATGCCAAATCAGTAAACAAACCTATTTTACTTGACTTTACGGGTTATGCCTGTGTGAATTGTAGAAAAATGGAAGATTATGTGTGGTCAGATCCTGCGATTTTAAAAATATTACAAGAAGAAGTGGTTTTAATATCTTTATATGTTGATGATAAAAGAGAATTGCCAAAAAGTGAGCAATACGTATCTAAAGAAACGGGTAAAGAAATTGTAAGCGTGGGTAATAAATGGAGCGATTTCCAAATTACAAGGTACAAAGCCAATGCGCAACCGTATTACATTGTTTTAGATGTAGAAGAGAATATGCTGTCTGATAAACCAGAAAGTTATAACTCAGATATCAATGCCTACAAAGGATGGTTGAGAGAAGGGATTGATAGATTTAAAAAGGTCGAATAAGAGGTACATCTAAAAATCACTGAACCGAATATTAAACACGAATTGCACTAATTTCTACGATTCAATTCGTGGAAATTCGTGTAATTTGTGTTTATATTTAATACTATAGACTTAATTTACTCAGTATTGATGCGTGAGATGCGTATACAAGGTAAAGTATAAAATTGCCTTTTATTCGATTATTTTCTCGATATAAGCAGAATTTAAAAGGTATAATGCGCCCATATATCGTATTTTGAATGCCACTAAATCCCCAATTTTATAATTTTTTTTAGAATTTGAAATGTCTATAACCAGCATGTCAGAACTGGCGTCTACTATAGTGATATCCGTATCATCAGATTCGATGTATTGTGGTTGCATGTCTAACAAACCAATGTCTAGAATAGCTCTAAGGGAAGTATCGCCTAAATCAGTGACAGCATCCATCGAAAAGGAATTTCCGGCTACATTCTCGCCTAACTCCCCTGTTGGTGTATTTGGTTTTTCTGTAATTTCGATGATTTCAGCGTATAATTTGAAAACATCACTGTGCATTCCTTCTATGGTATTTCCTGTAAACAAATCTTTCCCGAAAAATAGGGCTTCCCCTATTCGAAAATGATTCACGGCCATTGGTCGGGCATTTTTTAGGAGTAGCGGTACAGTAACAGAAGTTCCTCCGGAGACAAATGGAATACTGATATTGAATTTAGCTTCAATTAGCTGTTTGTATAAGCTCAATTGAATCAATTTGTCCTGCGTGGGCATTACACCGCTAAGGCAATTGAAATTGGTGCCAATTCCAGAGATTTCAATATTAGGCATTTTTAGAATTGTGCCATAAAAATCGATCAATTCTTCACCCATTACACCTTCACGAAGGTCTCCCATTTCAATCATAATGATGATTTTATGGGTCTTGTTTTGTTTTACGGCTTCCTCTGAAAGTAATTGTATGGTATAGATTTCAGTATTAAAACTGATGTCAGCATACCGCACAATACTTTCAATACTTCGTTTAGCAGGTGGTTTAATATACACGGTTTGAATTTCCGGATCCAAGGCTTTAATTTTTTTCAAATTACTTACTCTGGAATCATGAATTTCACGTACTCCTAAAGCGATGATTTCTTTGAGATAAATTTTATTTCCACACAATAGTTTGGAAACCACGCCCCATTGTATATTTCTGGATTTAAAAATAGTATCCAGAAAGGCATAATTTTCTTCAAGTTTTTTGCGATATAGTTTTATAAAAGCCATTATTCTATGATTTTACGTGGAATTGATTTGGAAATCCGAGTTAATAATTCGTAATTGAGTTGGTTGCTGAAATCACTAAAGGAAGCTACAGAAACGGATAGCTCTTTTTGTGTGCCTATCAAGACCACTTCATCTTCTTTTTTTGCCATGTCGATATCAGTAACATCGACAGTCATCATGTTCATGTTTACGGAACCCACTACAATACAGCGTTGTCCATGAATAAGTACACGACCTTGGTTGCTCAACGAGCGGCTGTATCCGTGGCAGTAACCAATAGGGATAACAGCAATTTTCATTTTTCTTTTGGCCATAAAACTGGTTCCATATCCAATAAAATCACCAATATTTACTTTCTTTATGCTCATTATAGCACTTTTCCATGTGATAACGCGTTGCAGCGGATCTATTTTATTTTTTTTAGAATTGAGATAGGTAACAAATACTTCCGGACTGGACCACAATCCGTATTGCATTATTCCAATGCGCACCATATCCATTCTGGTTTGTGGAAACATTATTGATGCTGCAGAGCAAGCAGAATGTCTCATTTGTGGCTTCAGATCATTTTTACAAAAAAAGGTATAAATTTCTTCAAACTTCTTGATTTGCTGATCCACTCTGTAATAATTAGCGATACTTTCGGCCCCGGCATAATGAGTACAAAGCCCTTTGAAAGATAGATGTTGTTCTTCTCTCTTTAAAAAAGTAATAACAGTATTCAGTTCGTTTTTGTCAAAACCAGTTCGGTTCATTCCGGTTTCTACTTCAATGTGCAGAATTGCTTTTTTTTCGAGTTTTTTAGCTGTTTTCATAGCTTTCGTCAGTCGAGTTTTATCAAAGACAAAAAATTCAATATCATTTTTGATTACCCATTCCATATCTTCATCCTGAACGAGTCCCATAACCATAATAGTTGCTTTGTCCTGTAGTGTTGTTTTTACGACTTTGGCTTCCTGAACATCAAAAACAGAAAAATGAGTTACACCACATTGAAAAGCCATAGCCACAAACGGCTGTACTCCATGACCATACGCATTTCCTTTTACGACAGAGGAAATCAGTACTTTTTTTCCAAAGGTCTTTTTTAGAAAATCGATGTTCTTCTGATACGCGGAGCGATTAAGCTCTATTATTGAGTTAGTGTGCATTTGTAATTTGTTTGCTGATGTGATGAAAAACAGCCACTCCAGTTGCTATAATTTCGTCAGGAAAATCATAATCAGGATTGTGTAGTGCGGCAGTGTTTACCCCAGCTCCCAGTCCGAACATGGCGCCGGGATAGTGCTGTGTGAACAAACCAAAATCTTCGCCCCAAGTGAATGGTTTCTCTTTTTCGAATAGTTCAAAACCATTAATTTCTGCTGCCTTTTTGATGAATGCTACAGCAGTTTTGTCATTCTCATTGGCTTGGAAACTTTGTGTCCATTGCGTTTTACACTTCAGTTGATATTCTTTTGCGATTGATCGGGCTGCATTTTCTAAAGCTATTTCGATCTTTCTCATCTGTAAATTGCTATCACTTCGTACTGTAAAATGAATTTCTCCCGCACCAGCTGCTACACCATATGCTTTTTTACCTATTTTGGTATAAATGGGAGTTATCTGGCAATAGTTTTCTTTGGTAATATCGGTCTGAATAGTAGCATTAAATTGATTGATAATGGCGGCTATTGCCAGAGTAGGATTAATTCCTCTTTCAGGTTCACCGGCATGGGCTGTTTTTCCTTTTAATTTTATGATAATGCTATTTACGGCGCAGGTAAAAGTTTCGTTTTTTACTACAATTTGATGCATTGGAAACCCTGGTAAATTGTGCAGTGCAAAGACGTAATCAGGTTGAATCAAAGTGAATTTAGTATCTGAAAACACCTTTTGAGCACCACTACCATCTTCTTCAGCCGGTTGAAACAGCAAAATGACGGTTCCAGAGTCCGGTTTGTTTTGATGCAATTTAGCTGCCAAACCACAAAGAATAGCCATGTGTCCATCATGTCCGCATTTGTGTGAGACACCATCAATTAGTGAACGATGTTCAAAACGATTCGTTTCTTCAATTGGCAAAGCATCTAATTCACATCGGAATAATACTGTTTTTCCATTTTTTTTACCTTTATAAATTGCAACCACACCAGTTGTTCCTACTCCGGTAATCAATTCATCCGGAGGGTAATTTTCGAGAAAAGACAGGACGCGTTTTGCTGTTTGCTTTTCTTTACCTGAAACCTCTGGGTGTTTGTGAAGCTCCTTTCGTAACCGTACAAGTGTCTCGATGGACGGGTTTGAGTTTTCCATTTTGGATTATTTAATGAGGCGCATTTCCAAATATTTATTGGTAAAACCTACCCTTTCATATAGTTTTTTGGCAGGATTATCAGGTTCTACATGTAGGGCAATATTTCCTTGGGCAATTGATATTGCTTTTTGCATCAATTGTTTTCCAAACCCTTTTCCCCGTTGGCTGTTGTCCACGGCAATGTATACCAAAATATTTTCAGGAATAAAATCTTTCATTCCCGTGTTGTTCAAGATGACAACTCCTACGATTTTTTGATCTTCGATTCCCACTACAATGTTGCCTCCTTTTGTAGGATTCATAACGTAATCAATACATTTTCGAATGTCTTCAATCGTATCGCCATATTGTTCTAAATGGGTATAAAGGAATAATGCTATAATTTGATTGGTATAAATTGTATCTTCTCCGGTTGTGTCATTAATTTGTTTGAATTCCATTTTGTCTTTCTTTTTTGTTATGGTGATAAAGTGATATTGTAATGAATAAAATAAGAGAAATACTTATTCCATAAAGGTTTGCGTCTAAATGTTCGGGTAATTTTACTCCTAAAGGTAGTTTATTCTCCGTAATAATTAGTACGATGGTGGTTGCACCTCCAAAGAGCATGCTCCAAAAAGCAGCTGTTGGATGGCTTTTCTTCCAAAACAAAGCGCCTATGACCGGAACAAATAATCCCGACACCATAAAAGCATAGGAGTAGAGCATCAGTTCGAGGACATTTTGCATTTGGGAAGCAATTAAAATAGCAAGAAAACCAACTATTAATGTGACCAATTGTGAGAGACGCAGCTCTTTTTTATGACTCAATTCTTTTTTTGAAAATTTAGCAATAATATCAGTGACAATATTTCCGGAAGCTGCCATTAAGCAGCTGTCCGCGGTAGAAAGTATAGCTGAAAAATAGGAAGAAAGCATCAGCCCCATTAATCCAACGGGGAGTATGGTGGCCAGTAAAATAGGCAATCCCATTTCGCTGTCCATATTGGCTGCATCAGTAATGCCGTCAAACATTCCTTTGGTAGCAGCTACTTTCGCCAGCATTCCCAGAATCACTCCCATAAATGCCATTATAGGCCATTCAAAAACACCCGCAATCAACCATGCTTTTTTAGCTTCTTTCTCTCCTTTGCTAGCATAAATCCGCTGGTATAAAGTCATTCCTACAAACCAAATGGGTATAATGGTTATGGACCAGTTTAAAATCTGATACCATTTTACATTGGTCAGTGATAAATATTCAGGTGCCAGGGTAGTCTTGATCGCCTCATAGCCCCCTACAGCATTGTAAGCAATGGGAATTCCTATGAAAACCAAGCCGCCAATCAATACCAACCACTGTATTGTATCGGTATAAATAACGGCTTTTAATCCTCCGATAGCTGTATAAATTACCGCGATAAGTCCCATTACAATTAGCGCTGTTTGTAAATTAAGTCCTTCTATGGTTGCCGACGCTAATTTGGCTCCAGCCAAAACCTGAGAACTTGTAAATCCAAGATATCCAATAGCCGAAATAATTCCGGCCAGTAGCGCTACTTTAGCATTATAAAAATGATCAAATATTTGGGGAAAAGTGAAAAACTTATATTTATGTCCTAATGCACTTACTTTTGGAATTAGAAAAACAGCACTCAGCCAAGCGCCCAGCAGTCCGGTGAACAGCATCCAAGAACCGGATATTCCCATCGTAAAACCCAGACCGCCCAATCCTATTGAGAATCCACCACCTACATCTGTGGCTACAACGGATAAACCAATGTGCCAGCTATTCATATTTCTTCCGCTAACGTAAAAATCTTCAGCAGTTTTGTTTTTGTTAAAAAAATAAACGCCAACGCCTAGCATAACCAGCATGTAAACAACAAAAATTGCATAATCTATTGTGTGCATATTATTAATTTTTGATTATTTAATAGCCTATTAATGGAATTTTTCCAAAAGGCAAAAGGTGCAGTAAACTGCAAAAAAAGATGATTTTTTTAGAATATTATCTAAAAATAAGGGATCTTAGTTTTGGGTTAAAAGTGCATAAAAAAAGACTTAATTAACCACAAATAATAATTTGGTATTTTACAAATGTAAGGCAAATTATGTGAAAAAACCTTTAAAAAGCTAGATATTGTCTTTTACACAACAAATAACGGCCTCTTTTTGCAGTAATAGTATTGGTTTTATAGAGGTAAAAGCGAATGAAATTTTTGATAAAAAATGCCAATCTAACCGTGTAGTTTTCTTTGAAAAGATCCTAAAAAAGATCGTTTTTTTTAACATATTTGTTTTTTTTTGACAAACGAAAATTCCTAAATTTCAAAAAAGAAGGAATATGGATGCAATATTCGAAGAGATTTTTTATCTTTAAAAATTATTTTAACTCAAAAGAATTCATGAAAAAACTATTAGGTATTTCGCTTTTTTTTATTGGTGCAGTTCTGTTTGCCCAAGACAATAAAGCCAATTATGTGTCTGAAAATTATACTAAAAAGGAAGTGCATATTAAAATGCGTGATGGAGTAGAGTTGTTTACTGCCATTTATACTCCCAAAGATGTTTCTACAAAATATCCAATTATAATGCAAAGAACACCATATAACTCGGGGCCTTATGGAGAAAATCAGTTCAAGAAAAGCATTTCTCCCAGTGAAACGATGATGAAAGAAGGATATATTGTAGTCTATCAAGATGTTCGAGGACGATTTATGAGTGATGGTTTGTATGACAACATGCGTGGTTTTATTCCAAATAAAAAAGGCAAGAAAGATACGGATGAAGCTTCGGATACGTATGATACGATAGAGTGGCTGGTGAAAAATGTGGCTAACAATAATGGGAATGTTGGAACTTGGGGAATCTCATATCCAGGTTTTTACGCTACATATTCTTTATTGAGTAATCATCCAGCTTTGAAAGCCGTTTCGCTTCAGGCATGTATCGCTGATTTCTTTTTTGATGATTTTCATCACAATGGAGCGTATTTGTTGAGTTATTGGAAAGTCACTCCGTTATTTGGCCCTCAAAAAACAAAACGTACTACGGAACCTTGGTACAAATTTACGAATGCGGGTACAAACGATGATTATCAGTTTTTCCTGGATGCTGGACCACTCTCTAATTTAGACAAATATTATGGAAAAGAGAATGAGTTTTGGCAACAGCTGAAAGACCATTCCAGTTACGATGATTTTTGGCAAAAGCGTGGAATTTTACAGCATTTGAATAATATTAAACCAGCGGTAATGACAGTTGGAGGTTGGTTTGATGCCGAAGATTTATACGGTCCTTTGAATACCTACAGTACGATAGAAAAGAGCAGTAAAAACTACAACACAATTGTTATGGGACCCTGGAGTCATGGTGATTGGGCTAGGAATTCAGCAAAGCAAGTGATTGGTAATATTAATTTTGGAGATAGTATTTCTGGTTTTTATCAAAAAAATATTGAATCTAATTTCTTCCGTCATTTTTTGAAAAATAATGGAAAAGGAGCTAATAAATTGCCTGAAGCTTATGTTTTTGACACCGGAAGAAAAGAGTGGAAAACCTATGATGCCTGGCCTCCCGTAAATACTGAAAAACAAGATTTCTTTTTGCAAGGGAGTAAATTGACAAAATTGGCTAAGCAAAATATTTCTTTTGAAGAATTTATTAGTGATCCTAAGAAACCGGTACCCTATTCGGAGGATATTAAACAAAACGGACTTACGCCAAGGAAATACATGACCGATGACCAGCGTTTTGCTGCACGACGTCCGGATGTGATTGTTTTTGAAACAGAAGTATTGAATGATGATACCACATTAGCTGGAGAAATCTTGGCTAAATTACAAGTTTCTACTACAGGAACTGATGCGGATTGGATTGTAAAAGTGATTGATGTTTTCCCAAATGAGGAACCGGAAACAAAAGAAGTAGCTCCGTATCTAAAGATGAGTAATTACCACATGATGGTACGAAGTGAAGTTATGCGAGGCCGTTTTAGAAATAGTTTTTCAAAACCAGAACCTTTTTTAGTCAATGAGAAAACAGCAGTTAATATTAAGTTGCAAGATGTATTTCATACGTTCAAAAAAGGACACAAAATCCAGATTCAGGTTCAAAGTACGTGGTTTCCATTTATAGATTTGAATCCACAGACATTTGTTGACAATATTTTTTATGCAAAACCTGAAGATTTTAAGAAACAAACGCATAAGATTTATAACGACTCTAAAATTGAGTGTACTGTTTTAAAATAAAACGGCAATCGGGTTGTGCGCCATAAAAGCATTCGACTATATTTAAAACTAAAATCCCAATCTTTTTTTTTAAAATTGGGATTTTAGTTTTAAAGGATGCAGGCTAAAATTAATATGTACTACGCTATTTTTAAAGTTTTTAGTTTATTGTTTAAAGAATAAGAATTGCTTTGCAGATTATGGGTATTTAGAACGGATAAGAGCAAAAAAACGCTCTGAAATTTCAGAGCGTTTTTAACTTTATAGTGAGATTTATAGAAATTCGCCGTGTTGCGAAATATCTAACCCTAATTCTTCTTTTTCTTCACTTACCCTTAATGGCGTAATTTTATTCACAATAAAGAAAAGAAAGTAAGACATTGAGAATGCAAATATGGAAACGACAACCATAGCAAATAATTGATTTAAAAATAATGTTGTTTCTCCAAAAATAAGTCCTTGGTTATCACCAACGGCCGCGTTTATTGATTTTGAAGCAAATACACCTGTCAAAAGCATTCCAATGATGCCACCTACACCGTGACAGGCAAATACATCTAAAGCATCATCAATTTTACATTTGTGGAAACTTCTAACCACCAGATTGCTCACAATACTTGCAAAAATTCCTATGAACAAAGCATGAGGAATGCTAACAAAACCAGCTGCAGGAGTAATGGCAACTAATCCGACCACTACGCCAATACAAGCTCCCATTGCCGACAATTTATGACCAAGAATTTTATCAAGAAATACCCAAGCCATTCCAGCAGCAGCAGCAGCAATAGTAGTTGTCCCCAGTGCTTGTACGGCAAGCCCATTAGCTCCTAAAGCGGAACCAGCGTTGAACCCGAACCATCCAAACCACAACAATCCGGTACCTAACATTACGTATGTTATACGTGCGGGATTTCCTTTTTCTGCTTTTCTTTTGCCTAAGAAAATGGCACCAGCTAGAGCTGCCCAACCGGCACTCATATGAACTACAGTTCCACCAGCAAAATCCAACACGCCCATTTTAAAGAGAATACCATCTGGATGCCATGTCATGTGAGCTAGCGGGGTATAAACGAGCAGTATGAATAAAACCATAAATAACAAGTACGCCCAAAAACGAATTCGTTCTGCAAAAGCACCGGTAATTAAAGCGGGTGTAATGATGGCAAATTTTGCTTGAAATAAAGCAAAAAGCATAAATGGAATTGTTGGAGCTAGACCCCAAGAAGTGTTTGTGCTTACGCCTTGAAAAAATAAATGCGGAATTGGATTCCCTATTATTCCTCCAATAGTTGGACCAAAAGATAATCCGAAAGCGATGACAACCCACAACACGGTAACAATTATCATTGCCATAAAGCTTTGAAGCATGGTACTAATGACATTTTTTTTACCTACCATTCCACCGTAAAAGAAACCTAAACCGGGTGTCATGATTAATACAAGTGCAGTTGCAACGATCATCCAAGCGGTATCGCCGGTATCAAATTTTACTGCTTCTGTAGGAGCTGGACTTTCGGCTAAGAAATAATTTGAACAAAGGGTTAATACCAAAATCGTAATCAATATCACACTTAGAATAATTTTTCGCATCGTTTTTCAGTTTTAAATTTTGATAAAAATATAAAATTGTTCAACATACCCCTATTGTAAAGCGAATTAATGTTTTATTTTTATGATTTTTGCAATCTAGCCCCTATTTTTTTATGGGTATTTTATATTTTAAAGATAAAATTTGTTTTTTATTAAAATCTAGTTAAATAAAATTACCAATTTAGTGAATACTTGGGGTCTTGTGGTAAAAAATTAGACTTCCAATCTGGGAATTTTAATGCACTTAGCATTAAGACAAAATTTGATATATAAAAAATGCACCAATTGTATAGCTACAAGTGATGCATTTTTCAAAAACTAAAGGATATTCTTATTTTAAAAGATGTTTGCTTAAAAGTTTGTAAACTTCATTAATGTTATTACCACCTTTACCAAATTGTTTTACAATTGGGGTTGCGTCATTGTTTAACCAAATTTTCAACTCGGCATCCATATCTAATATTCCAGCACTTTCTTTAGAGAATTTTTTGATACTCAAATACGGAATTGACATATAATCAACCTTGGTTCCAACCAATTGTTTTTCGACCAGAATCAATCTTTTATTGGTGAAAACAAACATATCCCGAATTAATTTATATGCTTTTTCGATTGTTTCTCCATCAATTAATATTGGCTCAAATTCAGTAGTAACATCTTTAATGTTTACTTCAGAGGCATTGCCCAGGATGGCGTTAAATAGTCCCATTGTATTTGTTATTTTTGATTGTATTTTGTTTTATAAATATCGTTCATTTTTGTTTGGTGTGTTTCAAGACTGATCATTCTGCCTTGAATAAAAGCATTAGTTAGTTTGTTCGTTCTCATGTCTAAAGCATCACCCTCAGAAATAAATAAGGTAGCATCCTTTCCTTGTTCTAAAGTACCACATTGTTTATCGATCCCTAATAATTTGGCGGTATTGAATGTTATTAGTTGTAGCGCTTTTTCTTTGTCAAGTCCATAAGCAGCACATGTTCCGGCCAGGAAAGGTAAGTTTCTCGTATTCATACGCTCCATGGATCCGCTGTTTTCCAAGCCTACAATAACGCCTTTATCTGTCAATAATTTAGCGTTTTTGTACGGTAAATCAATGTCATGATCTTCATTTTCAGGCATATCATGCACTCTTTTTAATAATACTCCAATGTTATTTTTTTGAAGTAAGTCAGCCGTTTTATACGCTTCATAACCACCAACAATTACTATTTTTTTAACCCCATTTTCTTTTGCCATTTGTATAGCATCAATAATTTGTTTCTCTTCATTTGCGTGTATGAATAAGGTTTGATTTCCGTCAAACAATCCTTTTGTAGCCTCAAAAATCAAATTTCTTTCTTTGGGGCTATCTGCTAAGTATGCTTTTGCGCTAGTCAAAAAAGTAGTTATCTCTGAGTGTTGTTTGCTATAGTCTTTATTTGCTTCAATTGTTCCGGGTTCAAACCAGGAACCACTTTTTTTAAAACTAGAAGGGAAATTAAGATGAATCCCATCATTTTCTTTTATCAGTGCATCCTTCCAGTTCCAGGCATCAAGCTGAACGATGGATGAAGTGCCTGAAATTCTTCCGCCACGTGGGGTAATTTGCGCCATCAAAATTCCGTTTGGTTTAATGGTTTCAATTACTTTTGAATCAGCATTATAGGCAATAATACTTCTTACGTGAGGATTCATATTTCCTATTTCGCTTTCATCATCAGAAGATTTTATGGCATCTATTTCGACTAAGCCCAAGGTAGAATTGGGCGCTATAAATCCAGGATATACGTGTTTTCCGCTGGCGTCAATGGTAATATCATACGCTCCTTGAGCTAGTTTTATTAATCGGGCATCTGCCACTAATGTAATTTTGCCTTCTACAAATCCTATAGCACTGTTTTCGATTATTTCGCCATTTCCTAAATGTGCTGTTGCATTTAGAATTAAAATAGATTTTGATTGTTTTGAAGCAGGAGCTTGCTGTGCCTTTGTAAGTATTGATATGCTAAATACCAATAGTAAAATATATATATTTTTATTCATCCTATTTTGTTGTTTTAGATTTAAGAAACGTAGATTTCTTGAGCTTAATGTTCCAAAGAATCACAATGATATTCTATTTTTTCCTTCTTTTTAGGCTCTTGAGTGATCATTCCTTTGTTTTTTTCTTGCAATAGTTGGCCTATTAACTCATTTCTTTCTTTGGCAACTGCTACTCTTTGTGCTTCATCTTTTTGCACATCATAATAAACGACACCTTCAATTATTGTTTTTTCAGCTTTAGCATAAATAGATAAAGGATTGTTGTTCCAAAGTACTACATCAGCATCTTTTCCTATTTTTATACTTCCCACTTTATCATCAATGTGCAATAATTTTGCAGGATTCAAAGTCACGAATTTCCATGCTTCTTCTTCTGAAATGTTTCCATATTTCACTGCTTTTGCAGCTTCTTGATTTAATCTTCTGGACATTTCAGCGTCATCAGAGTTATAGGCTACTACAAGTCCCGCATTGTGCATGATTGGACCGTTGAAGGGAATGGCATCATTCACTTCAAATTTATACGCCCACCAATCCGAGAACGTCGAGGCTCCTACTCCGTGTTTTTTCATTTCATCGGCTACTTTGTATCCTTCAAGGATATGTGTAAAGGTATTTACTCTAAAGTTAAATTTTTCGGCAACATTCATCAACATCAAAATTTCAGATTGTACATAAGAGTGGCAGGAAATGAAACGTTCCTTATTAAGGATTTCAGCTAGAGTCTGTAGTTCTAAGTCTACCCTTGGCGCTTTCCCTTTTCCTTTTTTACCACTTGAATTATAAGTTTTCCAAGCCAAGTCATATTCTTTTGCACGTTGAAAATAATCTGTAAAAACCTGTTCCACACCCATTCTTGTTTGAGGAAAACGAGTAGGGTTGGTAATTCCCCAGTTGGCTTGTTTCACATTTTCACCTAAAGCAAATTTAATGAATTTTGGCTGGTCTTTGTAAAGCATTTCTTCTGCAGAAGCGCCCCATTTCCATTTTACAATGGCAGAGCGTCCTCCGATAGGATTAGCAGAACCATGCAATAATTGCGAAGTTGTTACACCACCAGCTAAATCTCTATAGATATTAACGTCTTCGGAATTGACTACATCCTCAATTGTTACTTCAGCACTGGAGTTGTGTCCCCCTTCATTGACACCTCTTGAAATGGCTATGTGGGAATGTTCATCGATTATTCCGCTGGTCAAATGTTTGCCTTTTGCATCTAAAACTGTGGCGGAAGCATCAGAAAGGTTTTTGCCGATAGCAGCAATTTTTCCATTTTTGATTAAAACATCTGTTTCTTCTAATACACCTTCTTTTTCATTGGTCCAAACCGTGGCATTTTTGAATAAAAGTGTCTGTTGTGTTGCTTTTTTTACCGTCCCGAAGGCAACATTTGGAAATGTTGTAGGGAGGATCATATTGTTTTTTTCAATTTTTGAAGAATCAACCGCTTTTACAAAAGGAGCCGTTTTTACAGCGCTCCATTTCACTTCATTTCCATTGAATAAAATTGCTTTTCCAGAAATTTTCTCAATATCGTCTATGTATCCTGTTGCTCTTGTAAAGCTGGTTTTTGTAGAATCATTGGGTTTGATTATTATTGAAATCCAGTTATTAGCAATAGTAAGTTTAGACTTTATTTTTTTAGCATCAACACTTGTGATTTCTGATTTTGGTGCAGCTATGTCGCCGTCAAGAGTCCATTTGTATTTGGTGTTATTGACCGTTAAGTCATACTTGCCACGAATGTCTTTAACCATAATATCATTGATGACATACTTACTTCCTTGAACCCAGTTTTCGTAAACGATTGTTTTTTCTTCGAATATTTCTCCGGAGGTGATCACAAAATTAGCTAGACTTCCGGTTTTTAAACTTCCAATTTCGTTGCTTTTTCCTAAAATTGATGCTGGAATTGTTGTCAGTGCTTCTAATGCTTTGGTTGTATCAAAACCATATTTAATGGCTCTTAGAAGATTGGTTCTGAAATCTTCCACCTTCTTTAATTTGTCTGTCGTCAAGGCGAAAACAATACCGTTATCAGACAAAACCTTTAAATTAGTAGGGGCTTGATTCCAGAAACGCAAATCTTTCAATTCCATTTGATTGGCTTGGTACGGATCAGACACATCATAAGCTTCAGGAAAATTGATTGGAATAATAAATTTAGAATTTGTTTTTTTTATTTCTTCAATTCTTTCAAATTCATTTCCTATGCCTTTCAATACATAGTTCAATCCAAATTCTTTTGCTATTTTAGAAGCTCTAACACTATTTAATTTATCCTCCGAAGCAAAAATTTGAACTAATTTTTCATTATTTGATAAGGCTTCTAATGATAAATCTTTGGTTGCAGCATTCCCTTTTTTGTACCAATCTAAATCAAAGTACATTTGGCGTAATAAGGCCATCATTCCCATTAATGAGCTAGGATAGGATTGATTTGTAGTGGCACTTTTTGTAAATGCAAAGTGATTAGTGATTTTGTCAGATAATAATTGTGTGCTTTTATCAGCGTTGTTCAAAGCGATTAACATTCCGGATCCTTGGGCAATTCCATCCGGAACGTGAGTACCTACAACACCAAATCCTGCTTTTAACAATTCCTCTGCTTTAGTTGGGTCGTATTTAAAACTTTCATATCCATTTACTTCTGAGCGAATACTTTCATTCCAATAATATCCCACTCTTTTAGTATCGTACAAAGGATTTCTTTCCGTATTTGTTATTCCTTTTGGTTTTTCAATTCCAAAACTGGTATAAATGTCAATAAAGGAGGGGTATATTGATTTTCCTTCCAGATTTATAGTAACGCAATTGTTAGGAATAGTAATGGTAGCACCTGCACCAATTACTTTTCCGTTTTGAATTAATAAAGTTCCTTTATCAATAATTTGTGTTGGGGTAACATAAATTTTGGCGTTGGTAAAAGCAGTGAAATTTGTGTTTTTGTTTTGAACACCTTCATTATTGGGAAAGTATTCCTGAGCATAGGTTTTTGGTACCAAAAAGCTCAAACAGAGTAGGAGTAGGATTTTTTTCATAGTGTGGTTTCTAATTATTTTCTAAAAGTAGAAAAATGTTAATGGTATACCTTCACTTTTTTTAATTTTAACATTTCGTAATTATGAAAAATGTACTGTATTGGGCCGTATATCAAAGTATTTTTATTTTTTTTGATTAAATTTTTGCTTTTCACTATTTTATTGGAATTTATGTAAGATTTATAATAATAATAAGAAAAGTTTCATTAATTTTAAAATAAAATAAAAACAGATGCTAGTTAAAGTTTTTGGAAGTGCAGTTTTTGGCGTTGAAGCCACAACAATTATCGTTGAGGTAAATATTGATAAAGGGATTGGATACCATTTAGTTGGATTACCAGATAATGCTATTAAAGAAAGCAGTTACCGCATTGCGGCAGCGCTCAAAAATAATGGTTACTCAATGCCTGGCAAAAAAATAACCATCAATATGGCTCCTGCAGATTTACGGAAAGAGGGCTCTGCGTATGATCTGACTTTGACAATTGGTATTCTGGTAGCCTCTGGGCAGATTAAAGCCGATGAAATTGACCAGTATGTAATCATGGGAGAGCTTTCGCTTGACGGAGGTTTGCAACCCATTCGTGGCGCTTTGCCGATTGCTATCAAAGCAAAGGAAGAGGGTTTTAAAGGTTTTTTTCTTCCAAAGCAAAATGTGAAAGAAGCAGCAATTGTTGCAGGATTAAATGTGTATGGAATAGAAAACATACAGGAAGTAATTGACTTTCTAGAAGGAAAAGGGACTTTGGAACCAACAACAATCGATACCAGAGCCGAATTTTATAAAACATTAGACTTTCCTGAATTTGATTTTAGTGATGTCAAGGGGCAGGAGTCTATAAAAAGATGTATGGAAATTGCGGCCGCCGGCGGGCATAATATTATCTTGATTGGTCCACCGGGTGCCGGAAAAACCATGTTAGCTAAGCGACTGCCTAGTATTTTGCCTCCCATGACGTTGCGTGAAGCATTAGAAACCACAAAAATTCACAGTGTTGCCGGAAAATTGAAGGAAGTAGGTTTGATGAATCAGCGTCCGTTTCGTAGCCCGCACCATACTATTTCGAATGTGGCGCTTGTTGGCGGCGGCAGTTATCCGCAACCCGGCGAAATTTCAATGGCGCACAATGGCGTTTTGTTTCTGGATGAATTGCCGGAATTTAAACGGGATGTTCTGGAAGTGATGCGCCAACCATTAGAAGATCGAGAAGTGACCATTTCCAGAGCTAAGTTTACGGTTACTTATCCGTCCTCGTTTATGCTGGTGGCCAGTATGAATCCGAGTCCAAGTGGTTTCTTCAACGATCCGGATTCGCCGCAAACCTCTTCACCACATGAAATGCAGCGGTATTTGAGTAAAATCTCGGGACCTTTATTAGATAGAATTGATATTCATATCGAAGTGACACCAGTCCCTTTCGAAAAATTATCGGATGATCAAAAAGCAGAAAGTAGTGTAGACATTCGCAAAAGAGTGACAGCTGCTCGTGAAATTCAAACCGAACGCTTTGAGCAAATGGAAAATATCCATTACAATGCCCAAATGAATACCAAACACATTCGGGAATATTGTGCCTTGGACGATGTTTCAAAACAATTATTGAAAACAGCGATGGAACGATTAAATTTATCGGCTCGAGCCTATGATCGTATTTTGAAGGTTGCACGCACGATCGCTGATCTCGATGCGGCTCCAATAGTGGTTTCCAGCCACATTGCTGAAGCGATTCAATATAGAAGTTTGGATCGTGATGGGTGGTTGGGATAAAATAGATTTCAGATGTTTCACGGCTGCAAAAATGAGAATACCTTCGCGCTAGCGGGGGAAAAAGAAAAGAATAGAAATAAATAAGTTAAAAAAAGAGATTTCGATAGAAATCTCTTTTATTTTTGCCAAATGTTAGAAATTCTTTACCAAGACGAATATATTATAGCAATTAATAAACCAAGTGGCTTGTTGGTTCACAAATCATTCTATGCGCGTGATGCAAAAGTTTTTGCTATTCAAGAATTGAGAAATCAAATAGGAGGGAGACACGTTTATCCTATTCATCGGTTAGATCGCAAAACATCTGGTATCTTGTTATTTGCGTTGGATAAAAAGGTTTTAAAAATTATGAATGATCGTTTTGCCACACGCGAAGTCGAAAAAAAGTATTTAGCAATTTTACGTGGTTGGTCACCCGAAGAACTAACGATTGATTATGATTTAACCAATGATGATGGTGTTATACAAAATGCAATAACCTACTTTCATCGATTGCAAACTACCGAAATTGAGTTAGATTTTAACAATCAACCAACGTCACGATATTGTTTGGTAGAAGCGATTCCTGAAACTGGACGTATGCATCAATTACGAAAACATTTTAAACATATTTTTCATCCCATTTTAGGAAGTCGGCCACATGGTTGTAACAAGCAAAATAAATTATGGTTGGAGAATTTTGAACTGAAAGGAATGATGCTTCATGCACATCAGTTAATTTTTAATCATCCAATAACAAATGAACAACTAATCTTGAATGCAAAGATTAATGAAGAGTTTAGCAGAGTAGGTACTATTCTTAAGCTAGATTTGAATACGTATGAAATCGTCATTACAGAAGCTGTCGCAAACACCAATGAAGATCTGGCGATACCATATTGCTATAAAAAACAAATATTATCTACATATGAATAGAATACTTATTTGTAAAATAAAGCTTTAAATTATTGTTGTATTTGGGAACAACAGTTTTCAGTGTAAAGTGGAGCAGAGTTGGGGTTTTTGATCAACAATTTTTAATTTCAGATGTTTATCACAACGTTCCACAAAATCTCGGATTTTGAGGAAGTGACTTTCGGTTTTTAACCGATTTTGTTTTTTGAATTTTTGAATTTTAAGATCAGTCGGAGACTGAAAAACACATACTCAAAGTCGGAGACTTTTCGTAGCGGGCAGCGGGAAACGAGCTCGATTTTGTTTTTCAAAGAGTTGAATACAAAATGCTATTATAAAAATAAAAACGATCTAAATAGCCCCGATAGAAATGAAAATCCTTATTAGGGCTGGTGTTCAGCCCTAATAAGGATTTTAATGTATAGCGGGAAATACGTTCTTAAAAAACGAACTCGTTCTGCTCCTAAAAAAAAAGTATTTTCTTAGTTGTTATCTATTAGAACGTCTGTCGTTATTTTGACTCGGGCGTCTTGGACCAAAACTGTTATTGCTGGTGCGGTTTGTAGTCTCTGTTTTTGGTTTTCGCGGAGTTGAATCGCGTTGTTGTCTTCCTTGTCCTTGTTTGATAGGTTCTTTGGAAGCGTTAGGATCTGGCTCGAAACCTTTGATGTTTTCTTTCGGTAATTTCAAACCCACTAATTTTTCTATATCACGTAGAAAGACTGTTTCGTCCGGACTGAATAACGAAATAGCTTCTCCATTGGCTCCGGCTCTTCCTGTCCGGCCTATGCGGTGAACGTAATCTTCTGGGATGTTGGGTAATTCAAAATTGACCACATGCGGTAATAATGGGATATCCAGACCTCGCGCCGCAATATCCGTCGCTACTAAAGCGGTCAAGCTTCCGTCTTTGAAGCCCGCTAAGGCTTTCGTGCGGGCTCCCTGTCCTTTATTTCCGTGAATAGCAGCTGCTTTGATTCCGGCGCTAATCATGCTTTCCGTCAGCTTATTAGCACCTTGTTTCGTACGGGTGAAAACCAAAATTTGTTTCCAGTTTCCCTCTGTAATCAATTTGATGATCAGTTCAGTTTTTTTCTCTTTAGCAACAGGATACACTATTTGAGTAATAGCATCCACGGTAGTATTTTCTGGGGTTGCTTCTACATGAACGGGATGATGCAAAATGCCCATGGCCAATTTCTTTATATCTGTTGAAAAGGTTGCCGAAAACATCAGATTTTGCCTTTTTGTAGGTAATACTTTTATAATGCGCTCAATGTCTCGCACAAAACCCATATCTAGCATGCGATCCGCTTCATCTAAAACTAAGATTTCAACTTTAGCAAGCGATATTAAACCTTGGTTTTGCAAATCGATTAACCGACCGGGTGTGGCGACTAAAATATCGACACCCTGACGCAGTTGTGTCACTTGTGGATTCTGGTTTACACCTCCAAAAATAACGGTACTGTTTAAGTCTAAAAACGCACTGTATTCTTTTATATTGGCTAATATTTGTGCGGCTAATTCTCTGGTTGGCGTTAATATTAAGGCACGAATGGGCCTTTGTCGCAACTGTTGCCCTTGCGATAATAACTGTAAAATAGGCAGTGTAAAACCAGCCGTTTTTCCTGTTCCCGTTTGTGCGGATGCTAATACATCTTTGCCTTCTAAAATGGGTGGAATTGCTTTTTGTTGTATTGGAGAAGGGGTTGTGTATCCTTTTTTGCTGATGGCTTTAAGTAAAGAATCTGATAAGCCTAATGAGTTAAATGACATAAATGGTGTTTATGAAGCAAACACTATTATTTAGTGTACTCCTTTAATTTGGCGCAAAGGTACTGCTAATTTCCCTGTTATAGTTTGATTGTTAAACTTTGTTTACGTAAAGCGAGTACGCTATTTTTAGTCTGACCCTTTACTAAAGCCTTAGGGGGACTAATTATATAAGTTAAAAAATGAAAATAAGGTAAAGTTCAGTATTCATACTAAATTAAATATTTCTTACATTAATTCCTGCAAAAGTATTTACTTGAGAGATATCACCCGTTTAATATCCTTTCATAAACCAAGCTGTCCGTTGTGCGGAAGTTCAGTGTAATACCATAGAAACTGTTAGTTAGATTTAAAGACTAGGTTTAGCTTTAAAGTATAATTCTGTTCTGACTTTTAGTAAAAAGCGGTTTTATTAATACATTTGTTCCATTTCTGGTGTAGTTTCAAAACCAATAATTTCGCTATAAATGGCGTAGTATAAAGAATATATAAAGGGTACTGTAAAGACCATACCAACGCAACACCCGATGAGTCCCACTAATGTAGAAATGGCACCTACTACCAATAAACCCAGCAAAATAAGCGGTTGTTTTGCCACGATTAGTATGCTTGATTTTACAGCTTCAATTGCATTTAAGTTTCCAAAAATAATAAGTGGAATGGTCAGTATCGTGATTAATGTTATGGTTACCGTGATAATAAATCCGACGAAGGGTATTTGCGCATAGTCAATCAATGATGATAGTAAGGTACTAAAAATTGAAATTAGTAAAGTAGCAATGAAGAGTTCTTTGAAATACGATATTTTATAGTATTCAAACATGGTTGATACATGAAATTCTTCATCTCTTTCAGCACAATACGCCATTTTAATTAAACCGGCACTTATAGGACTAAATAAACTCGATAGTAAAACAGAAATCCCGGATACAATTAAAATAAAGTTTAAACTTAAATTTTCCGGTTGTAAATTTTCCGGTTTCATTTTTTCCAGTATCATGGCAAAATCAAAAAAGGCAACAAGTATTACTGATACAAAAACAATCAGCATAATAAAAAACACAAAAATAATTAAACCAGCATAAATCGCAATTTTTTTATAATTTTCAAAAGCATGGTTAAAAACGATTCCAAAATCTAAAGGATATCCATTTTTTTCTATTTCATGTATTCGGTCTTGTGTAGTTTTTAACATTTTATTGGTCGTTTTAGTGGGTTAATTATTTTGTTATTTTTCAAAATAAACGCATTCAATAGGAACTCTGAATCGTTTTCCGTACACTCCTTTTCCGCTACCCAATAGCATATTAAATTCGGATGATGCCTGTAAATGTAATATTTTTTTTATTCGTAGCGAATCGAAACCTTCCATTTGGCACGTATCATAGTTTATGGCAGTCATGCTGATCATGAAGTTTTGTCCCGCAAGTCTGGCGCTTTTATGGGCTACAATGCGCATGCCGCTTTGTCTTGCCTGTCTCTATATGGGTCTGAATAACCCAATAACTTAGAAAGCAATGAATTTGATCATTGCAGTAATTCCTGTGATATCAAAGTAAATCGACGGAACGATTTTTTGATAATAATATAAAGCAAATTGTTCTCTTTTTAAATATTCTGCTTGTGGCTTGTTGCCATATCGTGGCTAAGTAAATACACTTTTTACTTTTTTTACATCAATAGTTTCATTTTTAAAAACCCGAACCTAGCGTCGGTATTTTATGGATGCACTGACGGTTTTTTTATGGGTTACATCCATTTTAATATTTTTTGAAAGGTCTTTAATTTGTCTTTGTAAGGCGCATACCGAATGGGTAAATCCAGCCATGTCCCTCTTTTTACAATGGCTTTTTTATGCGAAAAAGTATCAAAACTCCGTTTTCCGTGATAGGCTCCCATTCCTGAAGTACCAACACCGCCAAAAGGCAAGCGATTATTCGCTAAATGGATTACGGTATCATTGATACAGCCACCACCAAAAGAATATTTTTGCAAAACTTCTGCAATAAAAGATTTGTTTTGCGAGAATAAATACAACGATAATGGTTTTTCGAAACTTAAAATTATTTTTTCAATATCTGCCTCTGAATGGTATGAAAGTATAGGAAGTATGGGACCAAAAATTTCTTCGGTCATCACTGGACTATCCATTTTTGGCTCGTCCAATAGCGTAGGAGCAAGGAATAAAGTGTCTTTATTGTAGTGACCTCCAAAAAGTATTTTTTGGTTTTCCAATAGATGCAATTGGCGTTGCCAGTTTTTCAAATTGATAATTCTGGCGTAATCAGGGGATTCTTCCGGATTTGGACCTAGTGCCTTTTCAATTTCCAGAATTAGTAAAGTTATGAAAGTAGCTTTCATTTTATGGTGCACCACTATGTAATCAGGGGCAACACATGTTTGTCCGGCATTTATAATTTTTCCCCAGACAATGCGGCGGGCACTCAATTCTAAATTGGCAGTTTCATCAACAATACAAGGACTTTTTCCGCCTAATTCCAGCGTAACTGGAGTTAGGTTTTCGGCTGCAGCTTTTGCTACAATTCTGCCAACGGCAACACTTCCTGTAAAAAAAATATAATCCCAACGTTTTATTAATAATTCCTGTGCAACAGTCGCGTTTCCGGTAATGACGACGACATCTTTTACAGGGAAAGTTTCATTTATAATTTTCGCTATTATAGTAGACGTATTTGGGGTAAGTTCAGAGGGTTTTAGGGTTACTTTATTTCCGGCAGCAACAGCAGCAATCAGAGGGCATAAGGCCAATTGAAACGGATAATTCCAAGGCGAAATGATCAATACATTTCCGTAAGGCTCACTATATATGTAATCTGACGATGGAAAATTCAAAAAAGAAGCGAGAACTTTTTTGGGTTTAGCCCAAGAATCAATATTTTTAATGGTTTCTTTTAAATCACTTATGACATAATTTGTTTCTGTTAAAACGGCTTCAAAGGCTGGTTTTTTAAAATCATCGTAGAGCGCTTTAATAATTGCTTGTTCCTGTTTTATGATGGTATACAATAGTTTTTTTAAAGATTCTTTTCGGTAGTCTACACTATTTTCATTTTTCATATTATGTTTTAAAGGTACAGATTTATTATTTTAACCCGAGTCGGTAGCCTACATAAAAATCAGCTTGTTTACTGTCGCTGGCCAAAGCAGTCACTATAGAACTGGATCCCATATAAAAGCCATAGACTCTAAATCCAACACCACCGGTAATTCCAGAAATTTCGTTATCTGACCAAGAGGAATAAATTTCATAATTTTTCAAAGAAAAACGAGGTGTAATAGAAACCACATTTTGTGTTGTCACCTGATTATCGCTGGTATCATCTTTTAATTTTTGTTGTGTGTAAAGCGCAACAAAAAATTTAGGAATTACTTTTATATCTGCATAGGCAGAGAAAACAGTGGGTAAGGTTACTTTGAAGTTTTTGCTAGATTTGGTTTTAGTTAAGTATCCGTCGTTTACTAAAATGGTTTCTACTTCCTTTAAAGTAGTAGTGTTTTGAAATTGGCTTAATGCTAAACCATTTGGGTTAGAAAAAGTAGACTGTATGTTTAATGCATAATTAGTAGAGGAATTTGCATCATCCTTGAAGGTCATCGTACCAATATTTCGCACTGCGATACCCGCATTGATTTTGTAATCGTCTTGGTCTTTCCATTGGTAATTTACGCCAAAATCAGCTGCAACTCCGTTTAATTTTCCAAAAACGGATTCAGCATAATTATTAAAATCAGTAAAACCATCGTTGAAGTTTCCGGAATACGCAATGTTCATTGTAGCTTGAGTATTATTTAAAAACGCTTCGGCACCTATGGTATTAATGGTTCCCTGAAATTGATCCAAGCCTAAGTTGGTGTACGAGCCTGGAAATAATAATTTCAAGGTAGCACCCGCATTAAATTTATGGTGTTCATTTTCGAATACGTTTCTGGCGGCGGAGAATCCTAATTCTCCCCAGCTTGTACCATTTAAACGTTGGTTGTAGTCATTGCTTATCGATGAAGAGCCAATAAGATTTCCGGTATTGATCGCCGCACCAAGTTGTGGGTCAATATCAATTAAATTTAATTTCGCAGTAGCTTTTGTAGTAAAGCCAAAAGCCCATTTGTTCATTTTCATAGCAAAACCAGGACCGTATATTTCTGCGTCTACGCGCATATTTACCGGGGTGTTTCCTGTAAATAACAAATTCTCTAAATTTTCGCCATTAACAATATCACTAAATCCTATTTTATTATTAGAAGCAATTACACTAGCCGAAAAAATATTTATTTCATATTTTGAACTTAAATTAGACAGTTCCGCAGGATTCATGCCAGCATTTATTATTCCGACTCTAGTAGACATATTGATTCCTGAAAAATGGTCTTGAGCGGTCATGTTTAAGAACGAAACGAAACAAAAAATAATAGGTAGTTTTTTCATACAATTTGTTTTTTTGAATATTTATTATTGAGTTATTGAAAGCTTGAAAGTAAAAATACTATTTTTTAGTGTCAAATGGCATTCCAGATCACATCATTTGGAGTAGGGGCAATTATTTTTATATTTTCCTTTGTAACTGGATGGACGAACATCAATTTTCGAGCATGCAAATGAATACCTCCATCTGGATTGCTACGATCAAAACCATATTTTAAATCCCCTTTAATTGGCGATTCAATCGCTGAAAGTTGTGCCCTTATTTGATGGTGTCTTCCCGTATGAAGATTGATCTCAAGAGCATAGTAGTTGTTTAGTTCTTTGATAATTGTATACTCTAAACTGGCTAATTTGCTGTCAGGAACTTCTTTTTCATGCGCTTTTGAACTATTGTTTTTTTCGTTTCTTTTTAAATAATGAACGAGTTTATCTGTTGCCTTGGCAGGTTTGTTTTTGACGATGGCCCAATATGTTTTTTGAGTTTCTCGGGTACTGAATAATTCATTCATTCGAGTCAGAGCTTTACTGGTTCGAGCAAATACTACTATTCCGGTTGTTGGTCGATCTAAGCGGTGTACAACACCCAGGAAAACCTCCCCGGGTTTGTTGTATTTATCTTTGATGTATTCTTTAACCACATCTGATAAGGGTTTATCCCCCGTTTTATCCCCTTGAACAATATCTCCTACGCGTTTGTTAATTACAAGAAGATGATTGTCTTCGTGAAGTATTTGCAGGTTGTTTTTAGTAGAAATTATTTTCATTTTTCAATTCCCTTTTAGGGGGTTAGGGGGTTTAATATTGTTCATTAGCATTCGGGAAATCACTTGATTTTACATCTGCAACATATTGGCCAATGGCCGTTGTCATACCATCATATAAATTCATATACCTTCTTAAGAAACGCGGACTGAATTCGTTGTTCATGCCTAACATATCATGAATTACTAAAACTTGTCCGTCAACACCACCACCAGCACCAATTCCAATAACAGGAATCGATATGCTTTGAGCTACTTTTTCGGCTAAATGAGCTGGAATTTTTTCTAAAACTAAAGCAAAACAGCCTAGTCTTTCCAGTAATTTAGCATCTTCGATTAATTTATGTGCTTCTTCCTCTTCTTTGGCGCGAACGGTGTAGGTTCCAAATTTATAAATGGATTGTGGTGTTAAGCCTAAATGTCCCATAACTGGAATTCCGGCGTTTAATATTTTCTTGATAGAGTCTTTAATTTCTTTACCACCTTCTAGTTTTACGGCATGACCACCGCTTTCTTTCATGATTCTGATGGCAGAGCGCAAGGCTTCTTTTGGATCTGATTGGTAACTTCCAAAGGGTAAATCCACGACTACCAAAGCTCTTTCAATGGCTCTTACCACAGAGGAGGCATGATAGATCATTTGATCCAGCGTAATAGGTAATGTAGTTTCATGACCAGCCATAACATTTGAAGCGGAGTCTCCCACTAATATTACATCAACTCCTGCCGTATCAACGATTTTTGCCATGGTGTAATCGTATGCGGTGAGCATCGAAATTTTTTCTCCATTAGCCTTCATTTCAATCAATGATTTTGTAGTAATCCTTTTATAATCTTTTTTTGCGACAGACATATTTCCTTTTATTTGAGAAGGTAAAGGTACTCAATTGTATAATTTTTGGTTAAAAATGTAACACTAATATTGTTTCGGATACAAATTAATCAATAAATTAATCATACGAAAAACACTAGTACTTACTTTATTGCTTTAATCAAAATATTACTATTCTTAAAATCAATAAGTTGAAAGCGTAATTGATATTTTTTTTCAAGTTTTTTAGACCAGAGATTCACTTCAATTGTATTTGCTTTGTGACGATACATTTATACTTCAATCCAGTGCTGAGAATGAAAAGAACACTTTGTTTTCTCATGAAAAAATTAGGGGGCATTTTATAAATCCATTGCTTCCATTCCATTCTATTGAATTTAAATTTCCTGAAAAATTATCAGGTACTTTATTCAAAAAGATGGAGCCATAGCGCATGTCTGGACACCTTATGAGTTTTATGTTAATGGTGCATTAAGTCATAGTAGGGTGAACGCGTTTGCACTTTTCAAAAAAGACAACCATTGGAAAATTATTTACCTTATTGACACTCGCAGAAGGTAGCTTGATGAGTTTTTTTTAGAATATTCATCGTGTGTTACCGATAAGATAAAAATTAATTGGAATTTTTGCGTTCTATAATTTTTTACTAATACATTTACACGTTAAAAAGAATAAATTTATGCAGTTGTATAAAAAATTGTCTCGGATTGGTTTTCTTAAAAATAGTTATGCCTTCAAATTCCTGTTTGTTGCATTTGTAGGCATTCATATTCCATTAATTGGATTGTTATTTTTTGTACTTTATGGACGTAAAGCGATTTCAGCCGATTCTATTTTAATTTTTGCGTTGATTACTACTTTATTGGCAACAGCAGTCACTTTATTTTTTTTAAAGAAACTAATTAAACCTATTGAATTAGCTTCCAGGTCATTAATTGCGTATCGGAAAGACAGGACAATACCTTCCTTGCCCACTAATTTTTCGGATGAAGCAGGGTTGTTAATGAGTAATATTCAAGAATCAATAGCTGATAACGAAAATTTCATCATTGAAAAACAAGATTTAGTTTATTTGCTTTCGCATGATCTAAGAAATTTTGTAGGAAATTTAAAATCGGCCGCATTGCTTATTTTAGAGGAGGAATCTTCGGATTATATAAAAGAATTAGCGGAGTTAATAGCTCAATCCAGTAGTGAACAATTTCATTATATTGAACGTTTTATCACATTATTAAAGGAACAAGATCAAATTATCAAAAGAAATTCTCAGGTTTCCTTAATTCAGTTTTTACCTGTTTTTTCTATGGTGGCAAAACAATTGGATCAGGTGTTAGTGGTCAAAAATATTAAACTAGTTTTATCAATTGACGTAAAGGAGGCACTTTTGAAAATTGATGATGATTTGTTGATTCGAGTTTTAGTAAACGTTATTGATAATGCTATAAAATTTTCCTATCCGGATAGTGAAATTGAAGTTCATGTTTATCTTGATGATAGTAAGCTGTATTTAAAAGTGAAGGATACAGGAGTAGGTTTTGATCAAAAACAGAGTGGCGAATTATTTAAAAAATTCACTAAAATGAGCATGTCGGGCACTTCAAATGAGCCTTCTACAGGAATTGGATTGTATTTGTGCAAAAAAATAGTAGAACGGCACAACGGTGTAATTGATGCAGAAAGCAGTGGGACCAATAAAGGGGCTACTTTTTCAATTGTTTTTGATACAAAAAAGGGCTAAAAATAGTTTTCAAATGTGTTTTGTCCTTTTTAGGGCAGACGAAATCCACGAAAAATAGTTAAAGCACTGCAAAAAATAAGATTATTCGGTGAACTAAAAAATAAAGCTGTAATTCTATTCTTGATTTGGAATAGCGTTACAGCTTTTGGTTTATGATTAGCAGGGATAAAAAGAGAACGGTAAAAAGGTGTTTTTTATAACACCTAAACCGCATTGTGATTCCTTAGCTATCGGTGTAAATACTTTGTATTAGTTCGTTTTTTTTAATTGACCCACTTTTTTCCAGTTTGGATCTATATTTAAAGCGACTGCGATGTACACTTCACTTTTATTTATTTTGAAAGCGGTTCCTCTATTCATTTCAGCATTGACTTCTTTTGGCGTTAAGTTGTAAATTGCCCCGGTAATAGGATCTACAATGATACCAATCAAGCCACCAAATAAAATATTTCCAATATACCAAGCATTGAATTTTTTAGTTAAGTTAGTTTCAAATGTTTGGTATCCTTCTAATTTAATCATCACATGATGTTCTTTTTTTCGTTCCAGTTTGATTTCAAAAGGCGTTTTTCCTACTTCGATTTCATCAATAAAAATAGAGGCCGCCGCAGGGTTGCTTCTAAAATTTACTTTTTGTTTAGATCCGGAAACAATTGTAGCACAACTACTCATTAGTAGCGCTAGGGATAATGTAGAGATAAGAATTGTTTTTTTCATTAGAGTGTGTATAATTAATTAAGTTGTAATTTATATTGGGGGATCGTGGTTACGTCGCCGTCATAGTAAAAGAAATCTACTTTGATGCGATAACAAAGACTCCATATATCGGGAGTTCTCTTTTCGGTTACTTTTACAAGATTAGCGCCTTTTTCTCGGGCTAATTTTCGGGTTTTTGTCAGGTGTGAGTTAAAATCACAATCGGTTGTGAAACCACTGTCCTGATATCTGGCATTTCCTATTTTTTTGGCACCTTCAGGAATTGCATGATGAACATCAAGAAAGACTACGGGGTCTTCAATTGTAAGAGGTTTTTCTGAGGATTCAAAATTAGAAGTGATTTTTGGACTACAGCTAAAAGCTAAAAACACAAAAACGAGAAGAGATAATCTTTTCATTGTCAGATGGAATTGGTTATTATTATTATACGGGGAATTTTTATTCTACTCTAACTTTAATAGCACCATAATTATCAGACTGGAAAGTAATAAGCCCAAAAACAGTTTCTCCTTTTTTTATTATTTTGCCATTAATGGAATAATCGTTCAGCTCAGTTTTGAACTTTTTATTGGCATTACTCGCAACAATCATATTTCCTAAGGCTAATCCGGGTCCAATAATCAATCCTATTGGTGTCGAGCTAGTTTGCTCCGTCATTCCGTTTGAATTGGTTTTTGTAGTAAAAAATTGAATTGGAGATAATAATAAATAAAACAAATAGGAGGCTGGGCTCTGTTTTAAAGATTTGAATGTTTTTTCATTCTCCAATAGATACAATTCATTTCCACTTTCAAAATTTAATTTTATATCTTTTCCAAAAACCAAATCTTTTTCAGTGTCGTTTTTTACTTTAATAGCTACTATTCGAAGCCCTTTTTTAGTCTCTTTCTTTGCGTATTTCTTATTTAATAAATCATATTTGTATTCCAGCGTTACTCCATGAAGTATGTTGTTCGAAATGTAATTAAGTGAAGCGGGATGTATTGATTTGTACGCTGAAGCACAGCTGTTTAATGCAATTATAGTCGATAATAAAAAAATAATTTTAGTTAATTTCATTTGCTGATTAATTAGTTTTTTTTATTTGTTGTCAATTAGTTTTTTTTGTAAGTAAAGTATACTTTTTCAAAAAGCAAACATAAATAATTTACTGATACTATTAAAATTAAACAGTATTTATTTTAACCACGTTTTTGTTTATTTTTTTTTGATTTAAGTTTAAATATTAGTTAAAAAAAACGGATATCCGATACTATTTTTTTTAAAAAGAACTAAATTTGGTAAAATAGAAAATTTATAATTATGAAAAGAAATGCAACCGCAGTCTGGAATGGTTCACTCAAAGAAGGAGCCGGAAAACTAACCACACAAAGTACCACACTTAAAGATACCCAATATTCATTCAAATCTCGTTTTGAAGAAGGAGTGGGGACTAATCCTGAAGAGCTTATCGCTGCAGCACACGCTGGCTGTTTTACGATGCAACTTTCGGCCTACATTAGTGAAGAAGGGTTTGAAATCGAAAGTATAGAAACCAAATGCGACATTGATTTAGTTGATGGAACAATTGTTACCTCACACCTGATGCTTCAAGCAAAAATTGGCGGAATAACAGAAGATGCTTTTCAACAATTAGTAACTAAAGCAGAAAAAAATTGTCCTATTTCTAAAGTCTTAAATGCTGCAATTTCTTCGACTGCTACCTTAGTTTAAAAAATATAGGCATCAAAAAGGCTCGATTTAATTTTAAATTGAGCCTTTTTTTATGTGTTTGATGAACTAAAAAAAACAGAATTACAGATCTTTTTACTTAATGTACAATTAGTTTTATCTTGTTTTTTAGAAAGTCTAAGTAGCAACATTTGTATAATGTAGTGTTTTAAAATTAAACAAAATGACACAACAGATTGATTTTAAACTATTTTTTAGAATATTGCTCCTTTTGACTTTATGATGTTTAAACTTTGAACTTACTTAATTGTGTTTAAAAAAAATAATAATACAAAAAATGAAAAAGATAGTTATTCTTATTGCAACATTTGGTCTTTTTGCTTGTAACCAACAAAAGGATAAAGGTAACCAACAAGGGGACTGGATTAAAGGAACAGAAGCAGAGCAAATCCGGACCATTGAAAAACAATTTCGTGGTTTTGACTATGCAATGTTAGAGACTGGATATCGGTATCAAGAACTATTTTGGGCGGGACAAGACCAAAATTGGGAGTATGCCGAGTATCAAATAGATAAAATAGAAACCGCCATAAAAAATGGTCTTGAACGGAGGCCTAAAAGAGCAGCATCAGCCGATCATTTTTTGACAGTTATTTTACCCAAAATGAAAAACAGTATTCAAAGTAAAGACCCCGTAATCTTTAATAAAGAATTTGAGAACGTAACAATTAACTGTAACCGATGTCATGCCATGGAAAACGTACCTTTTTTTACGATCAAGACACCCATAGACAGACAATCACCGATAAGAAAATAATATGTTAGAAAAAATCATTAATACCGACAATTCAAAAACTACAATAATCATTCGTCTTATAGTAGGAGTCGTGTTTTTATCGGAAGGTATTCAAAAGTTTTTATTTCCTGCAATTCGCGGAGCTGGTAGATTTGAAAAAATAGGTTTGCCTTCACCCGATCTATTAGGAAGTTTTGTTGGTGCATTTGAAATTATTTGTGGCGTCTTACTTTTAATTGGGTTGTGTTCGCGCTTAGCAAGTATTCCTTTACTTATAGTTATGCTAGTAGCATTTACAACAACAAAATCAGATGTTTATTTGGAAAAAGGATTTTGGGAACTGCTTCATGGGAGCAGAACTGATTGGGCAATGCTTTTAGGTAGTTTTTATTTACTAATAAAAGGGAGTGGATTTTGGTCTGTGGATAAAGCTTTGATGAAGAATGAAAAATAATGCTGAGTTAAAAGATCTTGCAAAACTTTTTTTTAAACTAGGCGTAATTGGTTTTGGAGGTCCTGCATCTCATATTGCAATGATGCATCAAGAGGTTGTTATAAAAAGGAAGTGGCTTGATGAGCAGCACTTTCTTGACTTGATTGGTGTAACAAATTTAATTCCTGGACCCAACAGTACCGAGATGGCTCTACATATAGGACATGAAAAAGCAGGTTGGAATGGCTTAATTATCGCAGGTCTTTGCTTTATTATTCCTGCAGTTTTCATTACCGGAATTTTTGCATGGCTTTACAAAAACTACGGTCAACTTCCCGAATTACACGATTTTGTTTATGGTATAAATCCTGTAATTATTTCTATTATTCTTGGAGCAGTTTTTCCTTTAGCAAAAAAATCATTAAAATCATTTGAATTAATATTCATTGGGCTTTTAATCTTAATTAGTTCCTTGTTGAATTTCAATGAAATTTATTTAATGTTTGGAGCAGGTTTTCTTGCTTTATTTTTGAATTTAATCAGAAATAACAAATTGACTCACACCAACAGTATTTTTCCTTTAGTATTATTGCAGGGACTAAATAACTCTTTTTTAACGGTAACAAACTCAAATCTATTTTGGATATTTCTAAAAATAGGTGCTCTACTTTACGGCAGTGGTTATGTTTTATTTGCTTTCCTTGATGCAGAATTGGTCTCAACAGGACTTTTATCAAGGCAAGAACTTAATGATGCAATAGCAGTTGGGCAGTTTACACCTGGACCCGTTTTTTCTTCGGTAACATTTATTGGGTATCAAATCAATGGACTTTCTGGCGCGATTGTTTCTACTATTGGGATTTTTTTGCCTTCGTTTCTTTTTGTTTCTTTTCTCAATCCGCTAGTAAAGAAGTTGCGGAACTCAAAATTATTTTTAGTATTCCTAGATGCTGTAAATGTGGCTTCAGTAGCTATTATTATTTCGGTTTGTTTTGAAATGGGTAAAGATGTCGTTACAGATTGGAAGACAATTTTTATTGGTATTTTAAGCTTGGTTTTGATAGTTAGTTTAAAAAAAATAAATAGTGCTTTTATAGTTTTGGGAGGATCTTTATTGGGGTACTTATTGACGTTTTTTTGATGAAATAAGCGATGAGTCAATATAAGCGAGTAGCAGCATTTAGTTGTTAGTTGGCTAAGAGTTGATAGGAAAAATCTTTTTTCGTGTTCTTTCTGACGATAATTAAAATAGACTTTTTAGTCCTTATGAATCAAAAGAAGCAATCCGTTATAAATATTTTTATAAAGACATCATCATACAAAGGATTATTTTGAACGAAAATTTTATAAGTTATAAAGAAAAGAAGAAATTAATCTGAAATTTTTAGATAATAAAAAATGTGGTCTGTTGCCAGACCACATTTTTAAACAAATTATAAAATCTAAATTACAGTAAGTCAAAACGATCCAGGTTCATCACCTTAGTCCACGCTGCTACAAAGTCCTTTATAAATTTTTCTTGACCGTCTTTGTACCCATACACTTCGGCAATGGCTCTTAGTTCCGTATTAGAACCAAAAATAAGATCTACACGAGTTCCTATCCACTTCAATCCGCCTGCTGTACGATCACTTCCTACGAATGCATCATCTGACTCAGAAACTGCTTTCCATGTGGTACCTAAATCAAGTAGGTTTACAAAGAAATCGTTTGTAAGGGTTTCTGGATGTTTTGTAAAAACACCATTTTGAGACTGATCAAAGTTTGTATTCAATGCACGCATACCGCCTACAAGAACAGTCATTTCTGGAGCTGTTAAGGTCAATAATTGTGCTTTATCAATCAGCATTTCTTCTGCTGATATTGTATATTTTGTTTTAACATAGTTACGGAAACCGTCAGCTTGAGGCTCAAGAACAGCAAATGATTCTACATCTGTTTGTTCTTGTGATGCGTCTGTACGTCCTGGTGTGAATGGCACTGAGATAGTTTGACCAGCTATTGATGTCGCTTTCTCTATCGCTGCACTACCGCCTAAAACAATTAAATCAGCAATTGAAACTTGTTTACTATCAGATTGAGCATTATTGAACTCGTTTTTGATGTTCTCCAGTTTGTTAAGTACTTTTTCTAGCTGTGCTGGGTTGTTTACTTTCCAGTCTTTTTGAGGTGCTAGACGTAGGCGACCTCCATTAGCACCCCCACGTTTATCAGAGCCACGATAAGTAGAAGCTGATGCCCAGGCAGTTGAAACTAATTCCGATACAGATAATCCCGAATCAAGAATAATAGTTTTAAGATTAACTATATCTTGATCATTTATTAATGGATGTGTAACCGCAGGAATTGGATCTTGCCAAATTAGTTCTTCAGCAGGAACTTCTGGTCCCAGATAGCGTACTTTTGGTCCCATATCTCTGTGAGTAAGCTTGAACCATGCTCTGGCAAATACATCATTAAATTCTGCCGGATTTTCTAAAAAGCGTCTTGATATTTTTTCATAGGCTGGATCAAAACGTAATGAAAGATCTGTGGTTAACATAAACGGTTGATGACTTTTAGAAGGGTCGTGTGCATCTGGAACTAATCCAGCACCTGCTCCATCTTTTGGTCTCCACTGATGCGCACCAGCCGGACTTTTGGTCAATTCCCATTCGTATCCAAAAAGGTTTTCGAAATAGTTATTACTCCATTTTGCGGGTGTTGTTGTCCATGCTCCTTCGAGACCGCTAGTTATTGTATCTCCTGCATTTCCGGTTCCAAAGCTGTTTTTCCAGCCTTTACTTTGCTCCTCAATAGGGGCTGAAGCCGGTTCTGGACCTACATATTTATCTGGATCTGCAGCACCGTGTGTTTTACCCAATGTGTGTCCACCAGCACTTAACGCTACGGTTTCTTCATCATTCATTGCCATACGAGCAAACGTTTCACGAATATCATGAGCGGCCAATACTGGATCTGGATTTCCATTAGGCCCCTCTGGATTTACATAGATTAATCCCATTTGAACTGCGGCTAGCGGTTGTTCTAATTCGCGTTCTTCATTGTAACGATTGTCTCCCAACCATTCCCGCTCTGAACCCCAATAAATATCTTCATTTGGTTCCCAAACATCTTCTCGACCTCCAGCGAAACCAAAAGTTTTAAATCCTGCGGATTCAAATGCACAGTTACCACTTAAAATTAATAAGTCAGCCCAAGAGATTTTTCTGCCATATTTTTGTTTAATAGGCCATAGCAACAAACGAGCCTTGTCTAGATTCGCATTATCAGGCCAACTGTTTAGTGGTGCAAATCGTTGTGTACCAGCTCCAGAACCACCACGTCCGTCAGCAATACGGTAGGTTCCTGCACTATGCCATGCCATTCTAATAAAGAATCCGCCGTAAAAACCATAATCTGCCGGCCACCAATCCTGCGAAGTATTCAATAAATCCATAATATCTTGCTTTAAGGCAGCATAATCTAAAGACTTGAACTCTTCCGCATAATTGAATGAATCACCCATAGGGTTTGACAGTTCAGAGTGTTGGCGCAAGATATTCAATTTTAACTGATTAGGCCACCATTCGCGATTTGTAGGAGCTGAACCAGCACCTTGCTTTGCAGGAGTACCTGCACTCGCACCATGATTAAATGGACATTTGTTTTCTCCGTTAACATTGTAGGACGTGGAGCTTGGGTTTGTGTTATTTTCCATAGTATGATTTATTATTTATTTTCTTAATAGCAAAACTACATATAAATAACTTTCTCTAAATTAATTTTTAATAGATAAAAACTATAGCGGTTGTTATTCATTCTGAATTTATAAATTTACTAAAAAAAATCAATTAAAAAGTCATCTGTGTTTGTGTGTTAGCATTTTGGTGCTTCTAAGCATACTAATTGACGAGTAGTGGGCTGCACTCTTTTTTAGTTCGAATTTATGTTTAAATAAGGGAAATGGAATAGCAAAGATGGTTATGGAATCGTCCAGCAGTGACATAATACTATTTTGGCCTTACACGGATAAATTTACCATGCACTAAAAAATAAATGATAATTAAATCCCAAACTAAGTCTTCCTTGGTGCTGTTATCTGTAACTTTAACAAAAAAAATGAGTTTATTTGATGATAATAAAAACAAAGATAAAAATCTGATAGTATCAGCTCATGAAGCTTGGGTTGGAATTTTATATTCTTGCATTTCTGCGGACAATCAAATTACTGATTCGGAAACAGCAACATTATCGCGGATATTGAATTCTAAAGAGCAATTTATAGGAACCGATATTGTGCTTCTTTATGCAAAATCCTATGCTTTAAGAATTGAAATGGGGCAATTAAAATACCTTTCTGCCTGTTGTGAATGGATTCAGAAAGAAGATAAAGAAACCATATTTGCACTTGCGTTAGAAGTACTACTTGCGGATGGAAAATTGGAGAAGGAAGAAAAAAACATAATTGAAGTATTGTCTAATCGACTCCAAATAGAGGCGGCAATGACCAGTAAAATAATTGAAGTGATATTCTTGAAAAACAGAGGAAATATCAAAGGGATATAATTAGGACACTTTAAACCGAGTCGTGATATAAAAGAGGTTTGATCTACACTGATTTTGTATGACTGAACAATTTGAAGAGTATTTTGGATTGCATTATTCTTTTTTGGTTTGATGCGTTATTTATGTTGAATTTATTACGTACTTTATAGTACTGTAATTAGGGATCCAAAAACAACAAGAATTATCCAGAACTGTTGTTTTAAAAAAATTATTGATTATCAAAAAGAAAATCAAAATAGCAAAAGAAAGTATCCACAAAAGACTTCGGAGGGAACCAATAATCACGCATCCCAGACTGAAGTTTATCCCTAATGTTGTACTCAATTTGATTAGTTGGCTTGCTACATTAGCCATAGTGGGAACTTTACTGTATTTAGTACTGCACTATCTGATTATGAAATTTTATTATTTGGATTAAAAAAAATCCAGTATTTTTTGTGTAAAAAAATCACACAAATTATTTTATACTAATTTGATACGGATGGTCCTACTATTTTTTTAATAACTCGTCTAGCATTTCTCGGAACGAATCACTATTCCAATTTGCTGTTCCAATTTTGGCTACGATTACATTTCCTGATTGATTAATAATATAGGTTGCCGGAATTGTCGCTGATTCCATTTCTAATGGAGGATTGGTTACCGATTGATACACAGGAAGCGTCAGATTTTCTTTAATCATAAAAGCATTTGCTTTTTCGAAGGAATCCGTTGTCACAAACAAAAAGACTATTTTGTCTTGATAATCAACATATAATTTTTGAATGCTTGGCATTTCGGCAATACAAGGTGGACACCAGGTGGCCCAGAAATTAATGAATACTATTTTACCTTTGTATGCGTCCAATGACACCGTCTTTCCGGTGGCGTCTTTTAATTGCAATTGATAAGTTGACAGTTCTTTTTGATCCATAACGGCAATTGTTTTAGGCGAAAAAGCAATTAATCGATTCAGTTCTACTTTTACAAAAGTGCCCAACGGACTGAACAGAAGTAGTGCTATTAATACGATAAAAACAATATTTTGAACAGTCGATTTTTTTAATTTTTTTGGCTCCATTTTTTTAATTATTATTCTCTAAAAAGAGATGATTTTAGATTAAAATTAGCGGGTTGTTTTTTATAAAGAGTCTTTCGGCATTCGGATTTCAATAATTAGTGATGATACAATGGTGATGACACCGATTAGAACAATAGCATAATTTACACCGAATAAATCAGCTGTTATTCCTGAAATAATCGCGCCTATCGCATATCCTAAATCCCTCCAAAGCCTGAATGTACCAATACTTTCTGCTCTTTGATGTGGAGTTGTAGCTTGTGCGATGGCAGATAAAAAGGTGGGGTAGACTAACGCCGTTCCTAAACCCAAAAATGCTGAAATTGCGGCCAACTGATAGAATGCTGCAGCAAAAGGAATAAAAAGTATCGCTATTCCCTGAAGTAACATTCCCCAAAACAACATCTTTTTTTTCGAATAAACATCAGACATTTTTCCGGTTACCAATTGTCCAAAACCCCAAACAGTAGGATAAATGGCGGTTATAATTCCAATATTCTGTGAATCATAATTCAAAGAAAGCAACACAATAGGTAAAAGTCCCCAAATCATGCCGTCATTCAGGTTATTGACTAATCCTGCTTGTGTTATGGTGCTTAATGTTTTGTTTTTGAAAGTAGTTTCAAGAAAAATAGTATCTAATTTTTCAGTTTTATTCGTTGTGTTTTCTTGATGAACAAATACTCGGGTATCTTTTACAAAAAATAAAGTCAATAAAAAACCAATTATCGAAATCCCAATTCCCAAATAAAAAGGGTAGGGCGTAATGCCATATTTTTGTGCAATGTAGCCTGACAGAAAAGCAACTAATCCAACGGCAAAATAACCGGCAAACTCGTTGAGTCCCATCGCAAGTCCACGATCTTTTTCTCCAACCAAATCAATTTTCATCACCACTGTACTGCTCCAGGTAAGTCCTTGACTAATTCCCAATAAAATATTGGCAAAAATCACCCAGTTCCAAGATTCAGCATAAATTAAAATAAAAGGAATAGGAATGGCCAGAATCCAACCGAATAAAAGCAAATTTTTTCTCCCGAAACGGTTCGCCAGTTTGCCCGTAAAATAATTGGTAATGGCTTTTGTAATTCCAAAGGCAATGATGAAAGAGAGAATAGCCGTTTTTGAAGCAATACCAAATTCAATCTCAGCAAATTTTGGAATAATAGTTCGTTCCATTCCTATCATTCCGCCGACAAAGGCATTGACAATTACCAAAATAGTAAATTGTTTCCAATTTTCTTTCAGTCCTAGTTTGGTTGTATTTGTTTTCAATTGATGTAATTTATGAATTTAAAATCTCCGTTTAAAAAAGAAGTTAGGAATAAAAAAGTGTAAGTTCTTATAATTTGTAATATTCTAATTGGTAGTCACCTATGTGTTTTTTATTTTCTAGGATGGATTTTTTATGCTTGAAATAGTTAAGTGTTCCAAAAATAAAAATGATAAATGAAGTGATAAAAAGTGCGATTTCAATCAGTAAACTATTTTCAATTTTGAGCAGATTTCTCAAACTTAAACCCGCAATCAAAAAATACATTGACGTTCTCAAAAAGGCAAGAAAAGTAGATTGGTTGGCCAATACAGTCCGTTGCAATGCTAATTTTTCTCTTAAAATTAAGTCTTTGTTTGCTGCTTTTTTTGTTTCCATATTATTTTATAATTAAGTGCAAAAAGTAGTTTAGTTGTATTTGTTTCGTAGAAGAGTAAAAATGAAAATTTTTTCTAAAAGCACTATCAAATTTACTTCTTTATTTAAATGAATTTGAAAAATCAAATATTTTTTCAGTATTTATAAGTAGAATAAAATCAAAGTGTTTTTATTGTCCTCTAATTTTCATTGCTGAATAAATAAATATGCAGTTTAAAACAACTACTTTTCTTGTTTTAAACTGCATACACTATTATTAAAACAACAGCTGTTTATTTGCTTATCGCTTCGTTTACATCTTGCCAAGTACCACCATTGGTCACGTTTTTGAAACCATTTTGTTCCAAAATCATTTTGGCTTGACCGCTGCGATTACCGCTACGGCAGAAAACAATAATATGCTCTCTTTCTTTGAATTTTTCCAATTGGCTCGCCACTTGATCCAAAGGAATATTGATTGAACCTTTTACGTGACCTTCTGCGAATTCTGACGGTGTGCGAACATCTACTAGGAAAGCACCTTCGTTTATTAATTTTTCCATTTGTGTGGTTTCTTTTTTTGAAAACAGATTTTTAAAAATTCCGAACATAATTGAGGTTTTTAGTATTCAATAGGATTATTTTGACTCATCCACTCATTCATTCCAGGAGAATAGTTAAGCACATTTTTATACCCATTTCGCGCTAATAATGAATAGGCAATTGTTGCCCGGTCACCTCCTTGGCAATGGATTAACACTTTTTTTTCCTTACTTATTTTGTCCAAATTATTTGCTAAAGTGCCTATAAATGCATTATTAGCTCCTTTTATGTGACCTGCTTTGTATTCAGCAGCGCTACGAAGGTCAATAACTTGAACATCTTTTTCTTGTTGTAAGGCTTTAAATTCTTCTATTGTAATTTGATTTACTTTCTCCAAAGAACCGCCATTTTCTTCCCATATTTTCGTAGAAGGAATGTACCCGTGAATGTTGTCTAATCCAATTCGCATTAGTTTTCTAGTCAAATCATCTAATTGTGATTCATCGGCAAGCAACATAAAAGGTTCTTCATACGTAAGAAACCATCCTGCCCAAGTGGCAAATGAATTATTCCCTTGAATGTTGATGCTTCCCGGAATAAATCCTGTAGAAAATTCCGTTTTATCTCTTGCATCAATCAATTTGATTCCTTTTTCTAAAGCTGCTGTTAACTCGCTATAATCCAGTTGTTTTAATTTTGGAATAGTTGTAAGAAGCGGACGATCAACTTTATTTAGTTTTTTCATCATCGCAAAATATTTTGGCGGTTCCGGTTGGTCTTCCAATAAATATTTTACAAATCCAGTTTCATCATTTTTATGCTGAAAAGCCCAGTTTCTTATTTTTTCATATCCTACAGTGGTGCTTGGAACGGCTCCTAGTGCTTTTCCACAAGCAGAACCTGCTCCATGACCTGGCCATACTTGAATATAATCAGGTAATGCATCGAATTTGGTAATGGATTGATACATTTGTTTGGCACCAATCTCCTGATTTCCAGTCATTCCTGCTGATTTTTCAAGCAAATCTGGTCTTCCTATGTCTCCAACAAATACAAAGTCACCGGTAAATAACATTACGGGTTCATTGCTTGCGGGAGTATCGGTTAGCAGAAAACTAATGCTTTCCGGAGTATGTCCTGGCGTGTGAACGACCTCTATTTTTAAGTTTCCAAGTTTTAAAACATCGCCCTCGCTAAGGTCAACATGAGGGAATTCATATTTCCAATCGGATCCGCCTTCCGCTGAGAGGTACATTTCTGCTCCCGTCAAAGCGGCTAATTCTCTGGAACCAGCGAGGAAATCAGCATGGATGTGTGTTTCTAAAATATGAGTAATTTTCATATTGTTCTGCTTGGCAATTTCAAGGTAGGTGTCAACATCCCTTTTAGGATCGATAACTGCGGCAACTCCTGCTTTTTGACAGCCAATAAAATAACTTGCCTGAGCAAGACTCTTGTCGTAAATGTGTTGAAAATACATATCGTTTATTTTTAAGTTTCTAAATTATTGGACAAAATTAGGATATGATTTTATTAAAATTGGTGACTTATGTTACATAAACGTTTATAATAGAATTATTTATAGGTCTATCAATTCCAAACTGGAACAAACTGTTCTACAATTATTTTGAGGCTATTTGAGGAATCCTTTTTTTTTGATTTTTAAAATGGATTTAGTTTCAATGGAATAATTTTTTAGGATTACATCCATTTTGATAAATAACCGATCAACTATTCTCTTAACTTTTAAATATTTTTAAAAAAGAGCAATATTTTCTCGGTATTTTGCAATAGCCTGAAATTTTTTATGTTCAATATCAGTAGTATTTCTGCGAACGAGTGCTTCAAGGAAGGATTTATGGTTTTTGAGATCCTAATTTAAAATGTCAATTTGCTCTTTTAGGATGGCTAACTAATTGTGAAAATGATCATCTAGGATGAACACCTTTTTGAAAGTGTTTTTTCCTGCTATTTCCTGAAGTTGGTTTGCCATAATTGAAAGGTCATCTTTGTCAAACAAAAGTTCGTTTAGCCACGTTTTGTATTCTTTATGTAATTGATAAATTGTTTTTGTGTTTTAATTTTCTTGTTTTTTAAAAAGTTTTAGATAAATCGAATTGGAATTGTCGTTGATTTTAATAAAAAAGCATTATCCCATAATAGAGGTAAATAGTCTAATGAATTGATTGTGTTTACTATGCAAAAAGGCGGGCTCATGTGCTATGCGTCTACTGGTGGAAAGTGATTTAAGTTTAATATATTGTGATACAACTAAAACTGTGGAAAAATTTTCTTCGCCGTTTTGATTTTTAGTAGGTGTTTTGAAATGCGATTTTAGAGACAATTTTAATTCTTGTAGAAGAAGAATTGAATAGTTGATATTGATTATTTCTTTTTCTTTTCGGATTAAATTTATTTTTGAATATATATATTTAAGATCGCTCATATTTACTAATAATCGTAAGTGCGGTGAGTAATAAAAGAATCTCGACTGCGCTCTATTTGACACTGAATCAAAATATTTTAATAAAAAACCTAGTAATAATCACTTTTCAATTGGTTTATGTTTTTAGAGTATACCTTTAAATGCAATGTCTAAAACATTTTTAATTTCTTCTAAGTCGGAATGTGCACTCTCCCTTTTTTACTGACTAAATAACGTTATTTATTGTTATCAGGCATTATTAGTTTCTAAAAAAAATCTTAAAATAACGACTTCTGGTGGTGCTTTGTTAGTTGTTTTTAGTATTTTGGCGGTAGAATGATTTATAAGAAACTGATTAGTATGAAATATAGAGTCGCTACCCCGTTATTAAATCTAAGAGATTTTCCGGCAACGCATGATAATTCCAAAATTTTAATAAAAATACCGTTTAGACATACTGTTAAATTAATTGAAAAAACAGCATCAGATTGGTGGAAAGTAAAGCTTTTTAATACTGAAACAGAGGGTTTTGTATTTTCAAGAGATATCGAGCTCGTAGATGAAGCCACTGAAAAAAGTACGGATATTGAGGTGCCTAATTTTGAACTTGGTGCACGAGCAAGTCTTGACAGTAAAGAGGAAACGTACAAACCTATTGGTGATCCTTCAATTCCTTTTAGGGATTTAACTAGTCTTGAGTCTAAACTGACGTCAATTCGCAACATCATCACTGCACTGGATGTTTCAAAAAGTTTTCGCTATCAGAAAGACGCATCGGATACCTATTGTAATATTTATACTTTTGATTATTGCTTTTTTGCCAAGGTCTATATTCCCAGATTGAGATGGACGGATAAGGCCATCGAACAACTGGAGAAAGGGAACGAAGTGGCTGTTGTTTTTGATGAAACGGTAAGGCCTTTTTATTCAAATTATATCTATGATTGGTTTTTACAATCAGGAAATAAATTTGGATGGGAAAGAATCGCGGATGTTGCTGAACTTCAAGAGAAAGTAAATGCCAATGGTGGTGTAGGAATCATCTGTGCCAAAAGAATTATTTTGAATAAATCCGGGCATATAGTAGTAGTGGTGCCAGAAACAGATACCGATAAAGCCTACAGGAAAGAGGGCAAAGTAATTTATCCGCTGCAGTCTCAGGCAGGAGCTGATAATTATAATTATTTTTCAGAAATTAGAGCAGATTGGTGGAGTAATAATGATCCTGAAAGTGGGTATGCTTCTGCTATTTTTTATTATCATGATTAATTAAAACCTCTTGTAAATAGTATACTTCTTGTGGGGTTAAGTCACTAAGAAGTATACATACTTTCAGGTTTTTCTAAAAAGATACTAGTGCATTTGAAGTACTTGCTTTTTAATTAGTAAAGAACTGCAAAAGCCATTTTCGTAATAACGAGCGTGTAAACTGCTGTATATTTGTTCGTAAATTAATAAAGGATCAGTAGATTCTATCTTAACAGACAGTATGTTTTCTAAAAGTACGATAAGGTTTGCTGGTACGTCCGTTTCTTTGCCGTGTATAATAGATTCATAAACAAAGTTATTCCATTCCAAATCGCAAATAGGATTTTCTATTTCGTTTAATAAGGCATGATCCATAATAAAAACAAGAAAATTCAAAACCTCCTGTAGGTATTTTTCGTCGAAATAATCAAATATTCGAAACTCAATACCATGATTTTTGTGCTTGTGAAAATTGATGTCTAGGCCAATTTTATCAATCTTTTCGTAATCTGATATTTCAGAATAACGGCTCACCCACCACATTGGATTTTCATGCATGGGATGTTCGTCAAAATTCATCTGGACAATCTTCCCGGTTTTCATCACATTGGTGTCATAAGTGCCCACACCAATGTACCTTGACATAGCACATCGTTGTGATGCTTTTGTCAAATTGACGCTGCTGTCATTGTGCGATAAATAATCAGAAGAACCAAATTTTATCATAAACAAGGGGCTCAGCCATTGGAATAATCGAATTGCTCTCTGGTGTTTTTTTATAAAACCTAATTTATCCTTAATTTCTCCATCACTATTTAATTCAGTTGGAATAGTTAAATTGAAGTGATAGGTCATATTATTAAAAACAGAATAATTCGTGTCGTTTGATATAAATATAGCAAAGGGATGGTTTACAGCACATATTTTTACAGGGCCGTATTCCGTAAAGATTTTGTCTTTATCAAAAGCGTTTTGTAAATGGTGTATGAAACCTTGTTTTATTGTAGCTAATTCAGCAATAACCGAGTCAACATCTGTTTTGTAAAATTTTTGCGTAACAAATTCAACTGTGTCACCGTCAAAAATGAACTCTTTTTGAAGCTCGTTTATAAAATAAGAATTATTTTTTTGTAGTATTTCAAAGATACTTTCCCCTAAATAGTCAGGATTTGGTTCATTATCTATGGGATCAAAAGTCTTGTGCTGGTTGTTTATATCTGTTTTTGTAAACGAATGGGAATTCATTAATACCGGTAAATAATATTCTTTATCGGATAATATTTTTTGCAATGAATTTTGGTATATGTTTTCTTTATAATTCTTAAAATGATTGACACTATACTTTTCATGAAGTCCTTTGGTTAGCAAAAAATCTTTGTCTACCAAGCGAGGATTTTCAAACTCTAAATAACATTCATTTTCAATTCCTACACCCCAATACAAATCATTTGATCTGTAGTGATTTCTATAGTCTTTGTGTTTGTCCAATAATTCAATCTCAAAACTAACAGCATTCATGCTATGATCCGTCATACAATTTTTTCTCCTTTTTTTAATAAATTATGTTGATATGGGAAGCTACTTTATCAGGTAGTTTTTTTGGAGTATTTTTTATCTGTTGTTTCTGTTGTTGTATTGAAACAGATTCTTAAATACTTCGTTTTTTTAATGGGTTGAGTTTGTTTTTTATATTCATACAAGACCTGAATAAGACACCTCAATTTTTTTGCAAAAGTATGTATAATATAAGTCATATTCAAGCTATATTTTTAGATCTTGAATTTTATTTTTTTGTGACAGAATTTATCGCCTTGTTTTCTTGTAAATTACTCAAAATTATATATTTAAAAAGGATGTATAAAATTGGTAGAATTATTTTCTTTGTGTTCTAAAAAAAAATTTAAAATCACCTTATGACCAGATTTAGTTGGGTACAAAAAAACGACTAAAATTGAATTCTTAGTCGTTTTTTTGTTGCGTACAGAATATAATTAAAACGATGAATTTTAGTGCATTTCATTTCTAAAAACTTTAGTATGAATTTGCAAATTATTTATTCAGCGTAAGTGGGTTTAATTTGCGAATCTGCGGTTTAATTTTTTTGTTCCCATTTTAATCTTGCAGACTTTAGTCTGGCAAACCAAATTTGTGGATATTTAAGCCATAGTAGTTTAATTGTTTTGAGAAAATTTTATTCCAAAAATGCTTTCAATTCTTTGTAGGTTTTAATTTTCACGCTTACTTTGTCCTTTCCTAAAACGCTTTCAATTTGGGTAGGAATAGGCAGTTTTACGTTTAATGTTGGTTCAACCGTATCCAAAAATTTAATAGGGTGGGCGGTTTCTAGGAAAATACCAATAGCATTTGGGTAATTTTGTAATTCTTTTTTCAATCCTAAATAACCCACTGCTCCATGAGGTTCAGCAATATAGCCGGATATATTATAGATGGTAGTCATGGCTTCTAAAGTCTCGTTATCAGAAAAAGTAAACGAAGAGAAATCTTTTTTGAATTGCTCTAAGTCATTGTGATACATTTCCTGAATTCGGATAAAATTACTTGGATTCCCCACATCCATCGCATTCGAAATTGTAGCTATAGATGGTTTTGGGGCGTAAATTCCGTTTTCTAAAAACCGTGGAACCGTATCATTTACATTCGTAGCCGCTACAAAATGTTGAACAGGCAAGCCCATTTTCTTAGCAATGATCCCCGCGCAGATATTCCCAAAATTTCCACTTGGACAAGAGAAAAGCAATAGTTTGTTTCTTTTTTTTAATGCTTTGTACGCAAAGAAAAAATAAAACATCTGTGGCAGCCAGCGCGCAATATTTATTGAATTCGCAGATGTTAAGTTTTTATGTTTTAGACTTTCGTCCAAGAACGCTTTCTTTACCATATCCTGACAATCATCAAAAACGCCGTCCACTTCAAGCGCTTTGATATTCTGTCCTAAAGTAGTCAATTGTCGTTCCTGAATATCGCTCACTTTTCCTGATGGATAAAGGATAATCACTTCCACACCTTTTACATCAAGGAAACCACTGGCGACAGCACCTCCCGTATCACCGGAAGTGGCAACAAGAACCGTGTTTTTACTGTCGGCGTTATCTTTATTGAAATACCCCAAACAACGCGACATGAATCGCGCGCCTACGTCCTTGAAAGCCATTGTTGGTCCATGAAATAATTCAAGAGAATAAATATCTTTTTCGACTTCGACCACGGGGAAGTCAAAACACAGGGTTTCGGCAATGATTTGTTTTAAAGTGTCTGTGGGAATTTCGTCACCTATAAATTGTTTAATCGCCTCAAAAGCAATTTCCTCATGGCTTAAATTTTCGATGGTATCAAAAAAAGCAGGTGCTAATGGGGTAATTGTTTCCGGAAAATACAATCCTTTATCTGTGGCTAATCCTTGTACTACAGCTTCTCTGAAAGAAACGTTGGGCGCGTTATGGTTTAAACTGTAATATTTCATTGTGTATAGTATTTATAGAATCCCCACCCCAACCCTCCCCCAAAGGGAAGGGAGACGAAACTGGATTTAGAATGTATTTATTGTAATTTTAAAATCGCTATGTTTTTTTTTATTCCTCTTTAGGGGTTATGGGGCTATTATTTTAATCCCTTCGTCATTCACTTTTGAAACGTGAATTTCATATGGTAAATTCATTTCGTCGTAAATAACACTCATGGCTTTGGCAATTTTATCGGCAGTTTCCTTTCCTTTACTTAAAGCAAAAATAGAAGGACCAGAACCTGATATTCCGGAACCTAAAGCTCCGTTTTCTAAAGCAGTTTGCTTGATTAAATCAAATCCTGGAATCAAAACGCTACGCAATGGTTCTACGATTTCATCATGCAATGATCGACCAATTAAGTCATAATCTTTGGTGTACAATCCAGCGATTAATCCGCCTACATTTCCCCATTGCATAATCGCACTTTTCAAGGAAACTGTTTGCTTCAACACCGATCGCGCATCCGAAGTCTTCAACTCAATTTGAGGATGAACCACGGTGGCATACAATTCAGAGGGACTTTCTATTTTGATAATATCCAATGGATTGGAACTTCTTACTAGCGTGAATCCACCCAAAAGGGCAGGAGCAACGTTATCCGCATGAGCGTTTCCACTGGCTAGTTTTTCGCCCTGCATGGCAAATAAAACCAACTCTTTGCGTGTAAATGGACGCCCTAATAATTCATTGATTCCAAAAACTGCTCCCGCTGAACTGGCGGCACTGCTACCAATTCCACTACCGGATTTGATGTGTTTGTAGATTTCGATTTCGAATCCAAATTCCGTTTCAACAGCTTCCAGCATAGCCAAAGCGGATACTCCAGCCACATTTTTTTCGGTTTCCAAAGGCAAGTCGGCACCCACAATTTTAGTGATGCGAATCCCTTTTATGTCTGATTTCCGAATAATCATTTCGTCACCAGCAGTTTCTAAACACAGACCAAGGACATCAAACCCGCAAGAAAGATTGGCGATTGTGGCAGGGCAAAATATTTTTATTTCATTCATAATAGTAGTCTTGAAGTCTAAAGTCATAAAGTGGTAAAGTCTTAGGAATGAACATAAAATCAAATGGCTAACTTTCAGACTTTACGACATTTGACCTTACGACTAATTTATACGTTTCCTATTCTAATTACATCTGCAAATATTCCTGATGCGGTAACTGCAGCTCCGGCACCAGCACCTTTTATTAATAAAGGTTGGTCTACGTAACGATCTGTGAAGAATAATACGATGTTGTCCTTTCCTTCCAAATTGTAAAAGGGGTGGTCTTTGGGAATGAATCTTAAACCAACATTTGCTTTTCCGTTTTCAAATTGCGCTACGTATTTCAACCGTGATTCTTTGTGCAACGCTTCTTTATATATCGTCTCAAAATGAGCGGCATGTTCTGTCAAAGATTCAAAGAAAGCTTCATTATTAGTGGTGTCCAAACATTCTGCCGGCAGGAACGATTCGTTTGTGATTTCATTGATTTCCATTTTGTAACCGCTTTCTCGTATCAGAATCAATATCTTTCTGGCAACGTCAATTCCGCTCAAATCAATTTTCGGGTCAGGTTCTGTAAATCCTTGTGCACCAGCTTCTTTAACAACGTCATGAAAAGTGTTATTTTCATCAAAATTATTAAAGATAAAGTTCAAACTTCCAGATAAAACGGCTTGGATTTTATTGACTTTATCGCCGGAGGCAACGAGATTTTTTACCGTATCAATGATTGGTAATCCAGCTCCCACATTGGTTTCAAATAGGAAAGGCGCATTGAACTGTCTGGATAATTTTTTTAGTTTTTTATAATTGTCGTACTCGGAGGCGCAGGCAATTTTGTTGCAGGTTACTACGGCAATATTTCTTTTTAAATACTGTTCGTAGGTTTTAGACACACTTTCATTTGCCGTGATATCCACAAAAATACTATTGCGTAAATTGAGCTCTTTTACATTTGCAATAAACTGTTCTTTATCCGCAGGTTCTCCAGTTTCTAAAGCAAATTTCCATTCTTTTAAGGAGATTCCGTCTTCATCAAAATGCATTTTTCGGGAATTTGACAACGCAATGACGCGCAGGTTTATCTTGAGCTTCTCTTTTAGGAATTTCTTTTGTTGGTGAATTTGTTCGATGAATTTCTCCCCCACATTTCCAACGCCCATTACAAATAGGTTTAACTGTTTGGTATTTTCTTCAAAAAAGTTTTCGTGCAATGAATTCAATGCTTTTTTCACATCTCTTTCGTTGATTACTGCCGAAATATTTCTTTCGGAAGCACCTTGAGCAATCGCTCGGATGTTGACGTTGTTTTTACCCAAAGTACTGAACATTCGACCGCTCAATCCTTGGTGGTTTTTCATATTTTCGCCTACCAAAGCAATGATGCAAAGGTTATTTTCAACAATGCATGGATCTATTTTATTTTGTAAAATTTCCACTTCAAAAGCTTTGTTGATGGCCTCTTGCGCCACATCGGCATCCGAATTTAGAATTCCAATACAAATCGAGTGCTCTGAGGAGGCTTGAGTGATGAAAATTACGTTGATGTTTTTATTGGATAATACTTCAAAAAGTCTTTTGGATGAACCGGAAACGCCAATCATTCCGGAGCCTTCAAGCGTAATTAAGGAAATAGCATCAATATGAGTGATTCCTTTTACAGGATTTGATTGCGCAAAAACCTGATTTGAAATATAGGTTCCTTCAGCCTTAGGTTCAAAAGTGTTTTTGATCAGAATGGGGATATTCTTTCTTAATACCGGTTGAATTGTTGGCGGATATAAGACTTTGGCACCAAAATGTGACAACTCCATGGCTTCTTGGTACGAAATGTAAGCTATAGGTTGTGCTTGTTTTACAATTTTTGGATTGGCAGTATACATTCCGTTGACGTCAGTCCAAATTTCCAAGTCAGTTGCATCAAGAGCGCCTGCAAGAATAGCGCCTGTATAATCAGATCCACCGCGCCCTAAAGTAGTATTGATTCCGTCTAAAGAGGCAGCAATAAATCCGGGCATAACCACTACCTGACTCTCATTCGAAGCAAAAAAAGCAACAATTAATTCATTGGAAGCATCAAAATTAACAATTGCTTTTCCAAAATGGTTATTGGTTTTTATTAATTCTCGGCTGTCTTTATAACAGCTGTTTATTAGGTTTTGTTTTAATGCTTCAGCAATGATATACGAGGACAGTAATTCACCAAAACTCAAAATAGTATCTGAAGTTCTGGGAGATAATTCGCCTAAAAGGTAACATCCATCCAATAAGGTTTCCAGATGATTAATGATTCTTTTGATATGGCTCAAAAGACTGCTTTGTTCGCTTACTGGTATAAGTTCTTTTAAGGCATCTAAGTGTTTTTTTTCTATATCGGCTAGGATAACTTTGAATTTTTCGTCTCCAGCAGCCGCTTTTTGGGAGGCAATTTGAAGCAAATCAGTAACTTTACTGAAAGCAGAAACCACAACGATTAATTTTTCTTCTTTTGCTTTATCGCTAACGATAGCTAAAACCAGTTTTATATTTTGTGCATTGGCAACCGAAGTTCCGCCAAATTTTAATACTTTCATAGCAAGTTATTTATTTTTAATGTAATGGGGAATCGCCATTTTCAGGATTAATTGTCAGCAGGCGATCTAATGGTGTGTGTTGTTTTTTTTGAAAAATATAATGTTTGTTATACACTCAAGGTCTATCTTTCTTGTGAAAAAAATATGATAAATAGGATTATATGTTGAAATTTTACCCCAAAGGGGTAGTTGTTGTAGTAAACGTAACAACAATGCTAACCCAGATTTGAGTTGTTATCGAAGCATGATATGTAGCTTTGTTGTTTTCCATTTTGATCTTCCAAAAGTACAGTTTTTTATAAAAAACAAAGCGTTTGACAGTCTTTTTGCGAATATTTTAAAATAGGAGAGGCTATTTGCGGATTATGAAATATTGTATGATATATTCAGTCTCAGATAAAGCTATTCGTATAAATCTCTAAAGTTTATAAAAATGTATGCAGCCGAAGTTCTATTTTTTGCAGTGCTTAATGGATTTAATTCTACTTAATTTGCATTCCAAGCAGGTTAATGGGTTTATATTTTTACGAATTAGTGCTTTAGTGTTCTGAGGAAAAGGAAAGGAATAATCAAAATTTGATCTGTTAAAGTCATATAGTTATCCATATCTGAAAGCTATTATTTGGTTTTTGTTTAACTATGAAATACCCGTTGGGTGTAATTATTCAAAACGTTAGTTCGAGTGTTTTTTGTGTAGTAATACGCAACAAAAAATGTATCGAGAACCGTTTTTAATACTAATTTTCTAGTTCTCGATATAATCCCGCCCAAAAGCGGGATCACTCGAACTGACGAAAATTATCATCAAAAATTAATTGAACCCAACGGGTTATGAAATGTAAATTATTAGCAATAAATGTTGTGTATTTATAAAGATTTATTCAATTTTACCTTTTAAACACAATCAAAATGGATAATACGCATTACATTAGTACTGAGTTGCTTAGCTTGGAAACACTGGAGGAAATTGTCACACATCATAAATCATTGTCTTTGTCTGATGAAGCAAAAATAAATATTCAAAAATGTCGCGATTATCTGGACAAAAAAATGGCTTCACATTCGGATCCCATTTATGGCATAAATACAGGTTTTGGATCGCTTTGTAATGTTAAGATTTCGAATGAAAATTTATCAAAACTTCAGGAAAATTTAGTCAAATCGCATTCCTGCGGAACGGGAGAGGAAGTGCCAACTCAGATTGTGAAACTGATGTTGTTGCTAAAAATTCAATCGTTGAGTTATGGTTATTCTGGCATTCAATTGCAAACGGTGGAACGATTGATTGCCTTTTATAACAATGATATTCTTCCGGTAATTTATGCGCAAGGATCGCTGGGCGCTTCGGGAGATTTGGCTCCTTTGGCGCATTTATCACTGCCTTTATTAGGTGCTGGCGATGTGTATTTTGAAGGTAAAAAAGTGCATTCCAGCGAAGTTCTAAAACATTTTGGCTGGGAGCCAATAGTACTGCAGTCTAAGGAAGGATTAGCCTTATTGAACGGAACACAATTTATGAGTGCTTATGGAGTACATATCTTAATGAAAGTCAGCAAATTTTCTTATTTAGCAGATTTAATAGGTTCTATTTCACTTGAAGGATTTGATGGAAGAATAGAACCTTTTAATGAATTGATTCATTTTATAAGGCCTCACAAAGGACAAATTGTTACTGCTAAACGCATAAAAGGATTTTTAGACGGGAGCGAAATTATCGAACAAGAAAAAAATCATGTCCAAGATCCATATTCGTTCCGATGCATGCCACAAGTGCATGGTGCTTCAAAAGATGCAATTGATTATGTAAAAAAAGTGTTCAAGACTGAAATCAATTCCGTTACTGATAATCCTAATATTTTTATTGAAAGTGACCAAATTATTTCTGGAGGTAATTTTCACGGACAACCTTTGGCTTTAGCCTTAGATTTTATGGCAATCGCTTTGGCTGAGTTGGGAAGTATTTCTGAAAGAAGAACGTATCAATTGATCTCCGGAAGTAGGAATCTCCCGGCATTTTTAGTAGATAATCCCGGTTTGAATTCTGGTTTGATGATTCCTCAGTATACAGCTGCCAGTATCGCCAGTCAAAATAAACAACTGGCAACTCCTGCCAGTGTAGATAGTATAGTTTCCAGCAACGGTCAGGAAGATCATGTGAGTATGGGGGCAAATGCCGCTACCAAAGCATTACGGGTTTTGGATAATCTGGAACGCATTTTAGCAATAGAATTGATGAATGCTTCGCAAGCTATTGAATACAGACGACCAATGCTGTCTAGTGATTTTATTGAAATGTTTTTGCAGGCCTATCGCGAAGAAGTTCCTTTGATTAAAGAAGATCGAATTTTGCATTATGATATTGAAAAGACGGTTTCTTTTTTGAACAGTTTTCAAATAGAAAATGATTTATTAACAATGGCTTAACATTAACAATGAATAATGAATTAATTTTGCCGGACTAAATTTTAATGAAATGAACATAAATAATTTTTTCCAATTTTTGGTTCCTAAAGACAAAAAGTTCTTTCCGCTTTTTGAACAAGCATCCAGTAATTTAATTGAAATTGCTACAAATTTACACGAAGCTGTAAACCTTCCTTTAAAAGAGCGCGAAGACCTTTTTATGAAAATTGATGCATTAGAACAAAAAGGAGAGGATATAACACGTCAAACAAGTTTAGAGTTGAGTAGAAATTTTATTACTCCATTTGACAGAGAGGACATACACTCTCTAATTACTTCAATTGATAATGTAGCGGATAACCTTCATGGTGCAGCGAGCAGGATGAAATTGTATCAAGTTGATAAAATTACGAAATCCATTAGAAAATTGACTGAAATCAATCTTGAAGCATGTCAAAATATTGATGTAGCGGTAAGAGAATTGAGAGATTTAAAAAATATAAAGAACATCACGGATGCCTGTGTCAGAATTAATAAATTAGAAAATAAATCAGATAATGTTTATGATAAAGCAGTTCTTGATTTATTCGAAAATGAAACGGATGCAAAAAACATTATCAAGTACAAAGAAGTATTGTCAGTTTTAGAGACGGCTACTGATAAATGTAAAAGTGTAGCGAGTGTTTTAGAATCCATTTCTGTAAAACATTCTTAATTCAATCCGTTTTATTCTGAAATTATAATTATGGAATTTACTCTACTTATAGTTATTATAGTCCTGGCTTTAATTTTTGATTACATTAATGGTTTTCATGATGCTGCCAATGCTATAGCAACCGTTGTTGCCACAAAAGTATTAACTCCTTTTCAAGCAGTTGTTTGGGCCGCTTTTTTTAACTTTTTGGCGTATTGGGTTTTTGGTTTTGGTGTTGCAGATACTGTGGCAAAAACAGCCAATACGATGGATATTAATTTAGTCGTTATTTTGGCGGGTGTAATCGCCGCTATCATTTGGAATTTATTTACTTGGTGGCAAGGAATTCCCTCTAGTTCTTCTCATACCTTAATTGGTGGTTTTGCAGGAGCAGCTATCGCTCATGCCGGATTTGGTGTGGTTTCTTGGTACAATGTTGGAAAAGATGGTGGAATGCCCTCAGGTGTTTTGATCATCGTTGCATTTATTATATTGGCACCTTTGTTAGGCGCTTTAATGTCTTATTTAATATCAATTTGGTTGCTAAATGCCTCTAAAAAAAGTATTTATCCTAAAATATTTACAGCTTCTTTAATGATTTTGACCATCTGGTTTGTAGAAAGTCAAATGATCTATTACGACCAGATTAAAGACCCTCGTTTTGATTCTCCTTTTTGGAGTGTTGCGTTTGAATCCCATAATATTAAATGGTTTTTAGTGGCATTCATCGTTCTGTCTATAAGTACATTTTGTTTGATATTTAGTAGTTTAAATTTAAATCAAGCTACTGCATGGTTGAAAAAAATGCAATTACTGTCTTCAGCAGCCTTTAGTTTAGGGCATGGAGGGAATGATTCCCAAAAAGTAATGGGTATTATTGCAGCAGCGGTTGCAGTTTATATTCACACTAGTGGTGTTGCTCAGGAATCGCTTCCAGCTTGGTTAGATGTGGTGCTTCCTAATGACGACGGAGCCTTTAAAATGCCAACTTGGATTCCACTTGCCTGTTATTCTGCTATTGCAGCAGGGACTTTAAGCGGCGGTTGGAAGATCGTGAAAACAATGGGTTCTAAAATAACAAAAGTGACCTCTTTTGAAGGTGTTGCCGCAGAAACTGCCGGGGCACTGACCTTATATTTTACAGAGCATTTTAAAGTACCCGTAAGTACAACGCATACTATTACTGGATCTATAATTGGAGTTGGACTTACTAAAAGAGTTTCAGCCGTGCGATGGGGAATGACCGTAAGTTTATTATGGGCTTGGGTTTTAACCATTCCAATTTCAGCAATATTAGCAGCAATCATTTACTATATTTTTAGTATTTTTATTTAATACTAATGTCCCGTCCTGAAATAGCGATACACAAAAAGTATCCTAATGGAAAAACATGAAGAAACACGCTATGTGAAGCGG
>NZ_RYDN01000019.1:0-60317 GCF_003968735.1 Flavobacterium sp. RSP49
TCCGCTTCACATAGCGTGTTTCTTCATGTTTTTCCATTAGGATACTTTTTGTGTATCGCTATTTCAGGACGGGACATCGGATAAAAAAAAATGCGTAAAAACAATAAGGCGGCTTTTTTATATCAAGTTAAATTTGGATATTCGTACTAAATATAAACAAGCTATGAATGACTATTTAATAGGTATTGGAAAAAGAATTAAAGATATTCGAAAAGCCAATAAAAAAACCATCAGCACTGTCGCTAGCGCTGCTGATGTAAGTAATGGCCTGATTTCCAGAATTGAAAATGGGAGAACTATTCCCTCTTTACCGGTATTATTGAATATAATTAATGCGTTAGAAATAAACGTTTCCGATTTTTTTGAAGGTATGCCTAAACCTTCAGAACTTAGTTATATTGTATCTAGATCCGAAGAAAATGCGATTATCGAAAAGGAAGATGAGGCCAAAGGCTTTACTTATAAATATATTTTTGGCAAACAACTTTCCTCAATTGGATTTGAAGCTGTTTTACTTGAAGTGCAACCTAATTCTCAAAGAGACAAGGTAGAAACGGATGCTTATGAATTCAAATACATGATTTCTGGTGAATGTTCTTATATAATTGGTGATAAAGAAGTGCTTTTAAAAGAAGGTGATTCTCTCTTTTTTGATGGACGAATACCTCATGTGCCTGTCAATAAGGGACTAATTTCTGCTAAAATGCTAGTGCTTTACTTTTTTTTAAACACTGGAAAAGAATAATTTTTAAAAAAAACTCCCCTTTTTAGTATATCAAAAAAGAGAGTTCAAAAAATAACTAAACAAAAATCATAAAAGAATCGCTCTTAATTCATTTAAATTTTCTATGATATAAGTTGGATTTGCTTCTTGTATTTGAGTTCTATTTTGAGCTCCTGTCAAAACTCCAATAGTAATACCACAATTAGCATTTTTACCCTCTTCAACATCTATAGCTGAATCACCAACTTTCATTACTTTTTCAGCATTATTTACACCTGTATTTTTCATTGCCAAAAGAATCATATCTCCTTCCGGTCTTCCATTTTCTACATCATCAGCTGTTATTAATCCGTCAATTGTTTCGCCTACAATCCAGCCTAATTTTTCTAATAACAAATGAGCCGTTTTACTGTCATAACCTGTATTTAAAACCACTTTAATATTACTAGCTTTTAAATCTTTAAAAAGTTGCTCTGTCCCCTCAAAAGTTTTTATTTCTAAAATATCATAGGCATTTTTTAGCGCTATTTTAAATTTTGAAAAGGCAGCGTCAGCAATCTGACTAACATTATTAAGGCGCGAATATTCTTTTAAAACATCTGTAATCGCCTGATGTTTTTCTTTTCCCGCTCCATACTTCAAAACATCTTCTAAACTAACATTAAATCCTTCATCATTAATTACTTTTTGTACAGTCTTGTAAACGACATTGCCTTCATTAACTGTTGTTCCGGCCATATCAAAGACCACCAATTCTATTCTTTGTTTCATTCTTTTGTATTAAAAATTTTATTTATATTTTCTTTGGAAAATCCGGCACTTGCTGTCATTCCCTTCCCGCCTATTCCTGTTATGATATGAATATTATTATCTATTGTATGCTCAAAAACATCCTTAGTTTTACATTGCGAATACAGGCCATACCATCTGTTTTGAATTTCATAATTGGGCAAATCAATTATTTTTTTGGCTTCTTCGATCATGAAATTATCAATATCCATGTCTAAATCAAAACCCAAATCATCACTATTTTTGGCGTCAGCATACTGATGGGAATCGCCCAAAATGACGGAACCATCAGCCGCTTGTTTGAATAAGATATGTACGCCCCATTTTTTTTCTAAAGAATTTGGATCTTCATTTGATTTAATTGATTTAAAGGAAGGACATTCATAAAACGCTTCGTATCTCCTGATGGACAAGCCTGTAAGTATCGAGCCGTCAAGTGTATAATTTTGCTGCGGTTTGGTTTGCATCATTTGCAACTTCGAAACCTCTAAATCACTTTCGTTAAAAAGCTTTGGAAACAAGTTTTTAAACTCATTCCCATTACAAATAATCACTTTACTGGCTATGAATTCTTCATTTGCAGCACTTGAAAGAGAGACTCCGCTTGGCGTAGATTCACAATTAATAATACTGGTATTGGTGATTAGTTTTAGCCCCATATTCTGAATCATAAACTCTTGCAACCTGTAAATCATCGTTCTAGGTTCCACCGTAACTTCTTCAGGGAAAAACAATCCTGCTTTTACATAATCGGAACGCAAACCCGGATACTTATCCAAACATTCTTGTTTAGTCAACAAATGGGATTGATACTGATTCGATTGATTAATTTGAGCCAACTCTTCAATTAATTGCATTTCTTCCTCATTCGAAGCCAAATAAACCGAGCCATTTTGACGGATTGAAATATCAAATTGGCTTTGAACTTCTTTATAGATCGCTAAACTTTCTCTTCCGTATGCCTGCCATTTTGAGTCCATTCCTGAAGGAACAACTTGTCCGAAATTTTGAATTGTAGCTCCTTTTGGCATTTTATCTTTTTCTATAATAGCTACCCGAAGTCCTTTTTTCAAGGCATGATAGGCGTGAAAAGTGCCTAAAACTCCGCTACCGACAACTATAAGATCATACATTGGTTTCATCTACTACTAATTTAAAATTTTCATTTTGATTTTTATGTTTTTTATATTTTCCTTTTAAATAAAGAGTTGAACTGATGGTGACAAGGGCTCCAATTCCTGCAACCGAATACGCGCTGTACATAAAAAAATCAATCCAAGACAAACCGGATTGTCCAAAATTCTTATACAACAAAACAAGAACACTTCCTAAATAACCAAAGGCATCGGCAAGGTAAATCAAGAAACCGGCATTCCCTTTGATCCGGAAAGCTCCTATAAAACGATCAAAAAATAGACAATTAAAAGGGACGTAACAAATATATAATCCAAAGCCCGAAACGACCATCCAAGTGAATGGATCTAAATTTCCGGAGTGAAATAAATAGGTTGAAAATCCTAAGGAAATTGATCCTACCAAAAGCAAAAATTGGTAAAAAAATAAGGCTTTTTTATTGTCTCTAAAATAAAAAGCAAATCCTAAAACCAACAATACAATGAAAGCAACCCATGTTTCAGAACTCGAATAGACTGATACATCCCCTTTATACCCAATAGTATCCCATAATTCTCGGGAAAAATTGTCTCTAAAATCTCTAAAAGCGGTCAGGAAGGTGTAAAATAAAACCCATATCGTTATTGGAAATAAAAATTGCAACAACAACTTTTTCCTGTCTTTTCCAACCATCGGAATACGTTCGGAGCGCAGTTCAATATCTTCTTGTGTGGGCTTTGGAATTCGTTCCAATAGCCAACTAAAAAACAATAAAGGTAATACAAATAATGCTCCTGTGATGGCAGGCATCCAAAACTCCGAAAATCCCCAAGATGTCATTACAAAAAGTCCAACTGATTTCACGACCCCACTGGAAACGATAAAACTGGTGCTAAGAGCTACCCCTAATATTTCAGTGAATTTACGGCCTTCAAGATAGGAAAAAACAATTCCCCAAATCATTCCCAGAGGAACTCCGTTCAGGAACATAAAAACTACATTATAGGGTTGGGGCACCAAAGCAAATAAAACCAAAGCCAGTTCCGCAATGAGAATTAATCCCACCAAATAATACGCTCGTTGGTTGGCTTTTAATTCGGAGACCACTTTAATTCCAATAAATTTAGAAAATGCATAACCCAATACTTGTGCGATGATTAGAATAATTTTGTAATCAATATGAAATACTTCCATCCCTTCAAATGTGGCTACACTAAAGGGCTTCCTGAAGGCATACATACAGAAGTAAGCACCAAACGAAGCCAGTGAAGCATTCAATATAAAAGGAATATTCGATTTTTTTACTACCTTTTTCATTAGTGTTTGAATACTTTTATCGGGTTGCCTTTCATTTCAGCATCTTTCAATTTGCGATCTAAAACCTGTAAAACGGTGGGGGCGATTTGAGTGCTAAACAACTGTTCTGCTGTTTTAACGTCACTAAATACAGTATTACTATTTCCAAAAAAAGCGGGTAAACTCGTTAGTACAACTGACTTTTTCATGTTATTTTGTTTTAAATGTTGCAACATCAGACCAATCGCTCCAGTTTAAATTCTGATCTCGGTAACGAACGCGCCAATAATAAGTAAGATTTGTTTCCAATCGATTGCTGTGCTCATCGGTAAGATCATCATTCTCTTGTCTGTTTACTTTATAATACCAGTTCTCGTGTTGTTTCCAACTATCAAAAATTGGCTTTTCAAATTCTTTAGTTTTAGAAATTTGCCAATGGGAAGCAGCGTGAAAAGCGCCTTCAAATTCGCTGCTAAAGACACCCGCTTTTAACAGTACTTCGCTAAGATCAACCGCTATAAAATCAGCAGGAGAAACCGGTTTAGGAATATTAGGTTTGCGTTCGTTTTTATAAATAACGACTTGGTCACTTACTTCATTAGCTTTAAATTGTTCTTCATTTCCTCTGCTTATCCTTTTAATCGTAAACTTTGGATCTTTTTTATTGGCATCGACCTCAACCATTACAAACCCATACTCATCTTGTGTAACGGTAAACTCATCGTAATCTTTTCCCTCAAACTCTCCCCAATTATCTATTGCTCCTCCAGCTGAGGCAACATTTATCCACAAATGTTTATGGTCTTTTGATTGCCCCCTAGAATAGCCATGAGTATGCCCAAAGAAGTGAATACTCGGCTTTCCTGTTTTAGTGGTAAAATCTTCTAATAATTGGACCACTTTACCAGTAAAATTAGATTCTCCTGGGATCCATAATTCCGATTTATGTGGATGATGCAATTGGGCAAAAACAAAATCTATTTCAGGATTTTTAGCCGTTTCGTCTAAAAGTTTTTCCAACCATTCGTACTGATGTTTACTATCGCTGTAGCCCTCATTAGAGTTTAAGCCTATGATTCTCGTGTTTCCGTAATCTTTATGCCACCAATGTTCCGCATAAGCAGGTGAACCATTTTCTGGAAGACTGAAATATTTAAAATAATAAATACTGTTTTTTTCATGGTTTCCCAGAACAGGATATAAAGGAACTGTAGAAAAAAGTTTTTCGGCAGGATTAAAAAAATCATTTTTCCATTGGGAATAATTCGTACCATTTTCTACCAAGTCCCCTGGAATTAGAACCATAGCTAAATTATTAGATATTTTACCCGGAAATTCTTTTTGTAAATAGTCCAGAATTCCCTGATTTACAATCTCAGAAAATTTGTCTGGATTGTTATGATCCTTTTGCATGTCACTCATGGCAATGATATTAAAAGATTCTGCCTGAGTGGATAAGGGTGGCGTTTTAAATTCAAAAATATCCGATTGAACTCCTTTAGTAAGTACACGGTAATAATAAGCGGTATAATGATTTAATCCTTCTAATTTCACCTCGTGAATTCTGGCAGAACTATAATTAACATCAAAAGATTTTCCGGATGTTCTTTTCCCTAATTTTCTTGTCAATCCCCATTCTACAATACTTTCTTCTCCCGAATTTGTTTCCCAAAGGATTTTTATAGAGTTGGGATAAGCATCTTGTAGATAGGGTTGAATGGTTATTTTTACTAAATTTTCTTGTCCCTGAATCGATAAAGAAGGGATCAAAAATAGGGCTAATAATAGGCGTAAATATTTCATTTTTATTGTTTTTCTAATTTTGTACTAATGCTAAACTTTCTTCTAAAATTTGTAAAGCATCCATCAATTCTACTCTACTAATAGTTAATGCCGGCGATAATTGCAATACATTTCCTACCGAAACTTTAAAACTAAGGCCCCGCTTCAAACAAGCATACATCACTTTTTCAGCCTCAACAATCGCTTTTTCTTTGGTAATTCGGTCTTTTACTAATTCTATGCCCCACAAAAGACCTATGCCGCGAACATCACCAATAAGTGAGAATTTTTCTTGAAACCTATTTAATTCGGATTGCATATAAATCGCATCTTCCTGTACTTTTGCTAAGAGATTATTTTCTTCAATAAATTGAATTGTTGTTAGCCCTGCGATGGCTCCAATTGGACTTTTTTCGTGCGTATAATGTCCCAATGAAACAGCGCCAAAAACGTTATATTCATCTCTGGTAATAGTTGCAGCCTGTGGAAAAATACCGCCTCCTAAACCTTTGCCCAGACACAAAATATCAGGTTCGATATCATAATGTTCAAAAGCAAACATTTTTCCGGTTCTGCCTAAAGCAATTGGAATTTCATCCAAGATCAATAAAACACCGTAGCTGTTACAGAGGTTTCTAGCCTCTTTCCAAAAATGTTTCGATGGAATTTGTACATCGGTATTTCTAATAGTTTCCACTATAAAAGCACCAATATCTCCCTCTTTTTCAAAAACATATTCCAGATATTCTAAACATTTATTTTCATTATTTTCAAAAATACCTCGATAGGTAACCGGAGGAGGAATTCGTTCAATTCCGGGCAATAACGGCCCCATATATTCTCTAAAAACAGACTCGCCGCCCACACTGATTGCATCTAAAGAAGCCCCATGAAAAGAGTCCCAGAAAGAAACAACTTTAAACTTTTTAGTTATGGCTCGCGCTAATTTCAAGGCGATTCCCACAGCCGAACTTCCGTTAGGCGTTAAAAGGATTCTGTTTAAACTTCCCGGACATAAACTGGCTAATTTCTCCGCAAAATTAATGGCCGGTTCGTTTGTGAATCTTCTTGGCGAAAAAGACAAACTTTGTAACTGTTGGCTAATATTTTTAATCAGTTTAGGATTCGAATACCCTATTTGATGCACGTTATTCCCATGAAAATCATAGTATTTTTTACCAGAAACAGAAGTTATAGTAGCATCATTACAATCGTTTAAAACATCCAGACAAGGCGTTGACAAAGCCTGATGCAAAAAATATCGGGCATCTTTCTCTAAAAGTACTTTTGTTTTTTCATCAACTGCTGTGGCCAACCAATCCTTGCGCGCCGCTGTAAGATTAATATCGCCTTCGGTTACACTATTTATGGGAATTTTGTGTTGCATCTTAATTATAATAGCTATTGAGCGTTTAAAACTGTTGTGGGAATAATCTGTTTTGGGATGTCTTTACTTTCATAAAACACATCCAACCAGCCACCGCCTCCGGCATTAAAATAAACGATTTCCATAGGATGCATTCCTTCCTTAAGTACTATGCTTCCATCTTTTACTCTTACACCATGATCACCATCATTATCAACAACTTCAACAGCATTTACCCATAATTTACTTCCATCGTCAGAACGGGTATAGAAAGTGTAACTCCCTGCTTTTTCAATTCTAATTTGTGTTCTAAATCGAATAGCAGTATTCCTTTTAATTTCTTCTTTTAGACCATCTGTGGTGATTTCAAAACAGCTTCCTTTACTATCTGGTATTCTACTCTCTAAGGAAGGGATACTACTTAGATTGTCTAAGTAAAAAAGTTCGTAAGTTACTGGTGCTAATAATTTTTTTGATTTTACTCTATAGTAGGCCTCACTAACCATACTACTAATTTTTCCATTCTTGAAAATAGCACTTTTGACAACTGTATTTTGATTAGTATTAAAAGGGGTGGTATAGGCTTTTGAAAATTTTGTGGGCATTGTTCCATCAACTGTAAAAAATATTTTTCCATCCTGGTTTGGATTTTCAATACTAATTTCAGCAACGATATCGAACAAGCCTCCTGCTTTTTTATTGTATACAGCTTTAGGAAACATTATTGGTTCTTTCAATCGCTCTGTCAAAGGGTAATCATCCATTTCTGAAAAACCCACAAATGCATTTTTTACTGGCTTTCCAATCCAGGCTTTGGGAGTTCTTAGCCCTAAAGCAAAAGCTACTGTTGCAGCATTGTCATACTGATAGACAGGATCTATTATTTTAAAATTTTTCTTAATCATTTTTCCCCAAAGTATAAATGGAATCTCTACTTCTTCGAGTGATTCCCCACCATGCCCCATTGCAACTCCACCATGGTCAGAAGAAATAATGACCAAGGTTTCATTTTCCATTCCAGATTTTTTTATAACCTCCATTACCGCTCCCAATAGTTCATCTGCTTTCTCCACAGATTTGTAGTATTCCGGACTTCCATGTCCATATTCATGACCGGCATGATCGTTATGATCAAAGTGAATAAAAGTGAAGGTTGGTTTTTTATCACTAATGTAGGCATTGGCTACTTTTGCAGTTTCATCTTCTGTTTTTGGGTTTACATCATAATCAACCGCGCTTTTTTCGAATAAACGTCCAAACCCGTCCCAATGATAAATGGCTCCAATTTCAGCATTTGGAATTTGTTTGTCAATCAAATGGAATATAGTTGGAAAAAGAAAATCCTCACTTTGGGTAACCGCCGGCAAAACAAAATTATTTTTTTCCCAACTATTTGAAGTTATACCGTGTTGCTCTGGACCTGCTCCCATTATCATAGAAGCCCAATTAGTACTTGAACTAGAAGGTAATACTGCTCTGGCATGAAGCGTGGATGCTCCTTCTTGCATGATTTTATGAAAATTAGGCGTTGTTGCATTTTCCAGCCCAGCAGGACTCAATCCATCAAAACCAATCACAATTACATGCTTGGGTTTTGCTTCAAGAGCGCTGATCTGCGCCTTTGCTGTACAAGACCATAAGGAAGAAATCCCTATGGCCATACTTAAAATTTTTATATAGTGCATCCTTGATTATTTTAACAACCACATTATGGCATTGATATCATCTGATCCTCCGTATTGACTAGTCAATGCAGCATTGACATTCATACTATTGGTTTCAAATTCAGATTGTGGATATTTCCATCGCATCGGAATTCTTAACCCATTTTTATTAGCAGGCCCTACATTAAAAACGGGAATTCCTGTTCTTCTATAATTAAAATAGGATTCGCGCTCTGAGTTTTGAAAAAAGGCGACATACTTTTGACTCAAAATTTGTTCTAATCCATCTGCTGTATTTCCCTTATAAACAATATTGGCACTAGCTAAAAAAGTATCGATGTCAGTTGTGGAAACAGCATAAAACTCCATTGAAGCTTTGATCCCTAAATTATAATAAGTGGCCGCATCACCTGCAATCCATCCTCTATTAATGGCTTCAGCAATTCCAAATTGTTGTTCGGCATACCCAATTAAAATATACTCTTCTCCACTGTAAGTACTATAAAACCTTTTTTCGTTTGGATAAGAAAACTTTCCTTCATCTGATGCGACTTGCATGGCGCCTTGGTCCTCACCCGTATTCGCACCGATATAAGCGTTTAAATTTAAAGGATCATTTGCATCGTAATAAAATTGAGCAGGATCAGCTACTTTGTAGATTCTAGGATCATTATTTTGTTTTAAAATATCTAAATAGGTTCCTCCCATAATATTTCTGTTTCTGTTGAAACCATAACTACTTGGATTTAATTCATAATTATTGCCATTCTCATCTGAAAAACTACGGGCCATATTATCAGCAATTCCGGTCATAATTGGATATTTTTTTGGATTGGATACGATCTGATTAAATTTTGTTTTAACATCTATTTCTGTTGTTTTTTTACTCAAACTGATTAAAATTCTTAGATGAAAAGCATTAATGGTTTTTTGCCATTTGTCTAAATCTCCTTGAAATAAAAAATCCCCTTCAACAGCTCCAGTTCCAACTTCTCCCTTAGCAATAATTATTTGATCATTTGCCGCTTCAAGAAGTGCTAATATTTCTACGTAAACTTCTTTTTGGCTATCGTATTTAGGTTGTGTAATGGCATCAACACCTGCTGCTCTTAATGATTCTGTCATCGGGATGTCTCCCATTCTTTTTGTCATAAAATCTAAAAAGTAAGCTTTAAAAAACTTTGACAAAGCACCGTATTTATTTTTGGTATCTAAATTTGCAGCTTCTTTTTCCATCGCAACAACATTAGATAAGGTCGTATATCGTAAAGGTGCTGATCCCCAATTATAATCTTGAGATCCGTAATAATCAAACGATATTGTCCAAAATTGGTTGTCTCTTTGTGCATCAGACCAAGGACCTTCACCGAGATTATTCGTCACTCTTAACACCTCAGATAATAACATGGAAGGCGGAACGCTCGTGGCTCTGTTCGGATCATTCGTTAATTCATCAAAATTGGTACAGGAACTAATTATAAAAATTAGTGCAATGATTAGTATGTTTTTATACTTATTTAATGTTTTCATCTGTTTATTTTTAAAGTTTAAAGTTTAAGTTAAGACCATAACTTTTTACGGTTGGTGTTTGCAAAGGCGAAGAACCTTCGTTTAGAAATTGATCCAAATCGATGTTCTTATTTTTAGAGAAATACAATAAATCTCTTCCTATCAATGAGATAGAAGCTCCGTTTATAAATGAATTTTTCAGCGCAGATTGAGGCAAATTATAAGTAACACTTACTTCTCTTAATTTAAAGAAGGTTTTATCAATAATATTAGCCGCAGTTTTACCATGATATGATTTGGCATAATCTTGAAAATACATTTTTGTGGTATTCGCGGTATAAGTTCTGCTATCTGTCAACACATTGCCTTGTCCATCAGTAACTAATTCTCCTCCAGTAACTACTACTCCATCCGTGATATAAGACTTAATACCTTGTACATCATTGGCTCTTTCCGGAGTATCACTAAATTCATGTCTACCACTTTGCCACATTTTAAGATTGACATAATTTTCGATTTTACCGCCATATCTTCCATCAAAACTGAAGTTCAATCCAAAGTTTTTATAACTAAGATTGTTGGTAACTCCTAAAGCCCAGTCTGGTGCCTTGTTTCCAATCTTAGTTTGATACGAATTCATTAAAGGTTTTCCGTCACCACCCACTATTAGTGCTCCGGTATTAGATCTCATAAAATCATAGATATAAAACCCGTCAACTCGTTCTCCAATTTTTATTAAACCATTGTTTTGAATACCAGCATAAACTTCTTTCAAATACTCTTTATAAGTAGACCAGTTTACATTAAAATTCCAGTTAAACTTTTTACTTGCTATAGCTTTAACGAACAAAGAAACTTCGACTCCTTTTGTTTTTGTTGTAATTCCGTTCGCTTTACTCCCTAAATATCCCGAAGTTTCAGAATATTTTAAGTCGAAAATTTGAGGCCCATTGGTATTTTCAAAATAAGTGACATCAAATCCAAATTTATTTTTAAGCATTCTGGTTTCTAAACCAACTTCTATTGAAGAGTTAAATGCAGGTTCTAAATCCGCATTGGATAAAACCTCTCCAACATATGCGGCATTATAAGTTTTCCCATCGATAGTAAATGGATCTCTTAGTCTATAGGTATCTTGGTTACTATAAATATCTAAAGAACTGCCTACTTTTGCATAAGAACTTCTTACTTTCAAATAATCTACATGAGGAATATTAATTAGCTCACTTACTATAGCACTTACACCCACAGAAGGATAAAAGAAGGTATTATTTTGTTTCGGCAATCTGGAATCAGTATCAAACCTTCCTGTAGCTCCTAAAAATAAGAATGATTTATACGATAAATCTAAAGAACCATAAGCGCTATTACTTTCAAAGTGACTCTTATAATTAGTGGGTTGAACCGGGGTTTGGGTATTGCTCAGGTTATATAATCCCGGAATAATTAAATAGTTCGTAGTAGCATAGGAATTTCTATACTTTTCCGTATTATTATTCAAACCTAGAGTGGCTTTTATATCAAAATTATTGATGGTTTTAGTATAATTCAGCATCAAATCCGAATAATTTTTGAATTTGTAATCGTATTGTTCTTTGTAATCCCCTTGTGCTTTTTCTCTTCCATAAGTCGTCATGGAATACGGGAATTTTTCATCTCTAAACAAATTACTCAATGCCACATTAGTTCTTAAAATAACATCAAAATTGGTATTAAATTTATGATTTAAACTAATTTGTCCGGAATAGTCATTTTTATAATATCCTTTTAACCATTCATAAGCCATAAAATAAGGATTGTTATAGCGCGTATATTCAAAGCTTTTTACTTGCAAACCTTCTTTTCCTTCTTGCCAGTAATCTCTCAAATCTCTAACATCATAATCCGCTCCTCCCCAAATCAGCATGTTATACAAATAACTGTTAGGACCGTATTGCACATTTGGGTTATTAGGAGAAGTTTGAAAATTAAAATTTGAACTCGCATCTACCCAAGTTTTATCACTTAAATTATATCGACCACTTAAGTTATAATTGTAGATGTTTAATTTAGTATTTGGATTAATCCCTTTTTGATAGGTATTGGAAACTGAGAATCGAATGTTACCCTTATCAAAGGTGGAAGCCAAAGCCAAGTTATCAGTAATTAGCAAACCGTCTTCCATAAAGTTTTTAAAATTATTAATCCCTCTGGCCAACCAAGGCGTTGCAATAAGATTTCCATTGGTATCCAATGGACTATCATATTGAGTAATTAATTGCCCATCAAACTTGGGTCCCCATTGATCATAATCCGCATCATTTATTCCTCCTCCTTTACCATCTTTAAAGGCATAATTACCATAAGACCCCGGCCCATAAGAATTTTGTGTATTAGGAATAGCATTAAATCCAGATTGAAATAAGGAATTATGATTAAACTCAACTACAAAACCTTTAGCATTTTTAGTTCCTCTTTTTGTAGTAATTTGTACCGCACCATTACCTCCTACAGAACCATACAAGGCAGCGGCATTAGCTCCCTTTAATACATTGATACTCTCTATATCGTCCGGGCTAATATTATAAGTATCCGTACCTAATGGAACTCCATCTACAACAATCAAAGGACTTTTTCCTCGCAAATATAATTTTGGACTGCTAAAAAATTCTGATGAGGCGGCAACTATTAAACCCGAAACTTTACCCGCAAGAGAATTCATAACATTTGCATCCCTTCCTCTTGATAAATCACCCTCAACTTCTTGAACAGAATACCCTAATTTCTTTTTTTCTTTCTTGATTCCTAAAGCCGTTATTACAACCTCATTTAAACTTTCTGAACTAGATTGAAGCACTATAACTGCACTTGTTAATTTAGAAGTATTAAAATCAACAGAATCAAAACCAATATAGGAGATTGTAATAATCTCATTCCCTTTTGGCAATTCAATTTCAAAATTACCATTCATGTCAGTTCCCACACCAGTGGTTTTTCCTTTAATAATGACAGTTGCGCCTGGCAACGATACGTTTTGTTCATCAACAACCTTACCCTTAAATGTAGTAGTTTGTGCAAAAATTAAAGATGTACTTAACATCAATAATAAGATCATACACGTTTTTAAATTTTTCATCAGACTCTTAAATAATTACTATTAGTAAATTTTACAAAGCAAATTTGATAAATATTTTACTATTAGTAAACTTTTTGATTTTAAGAAATCTTTAACAAGTCTTTATTCTATTGTCAATTAAATGTTAACTAATAAAAAAATCAAATAGGATAGATTCTATTAAAATGAAATCAAGCGGCCTCTCTTCGGTCGTTCTCTTTGTTCCGTTCGGCAGGGCTATTACATCCACAATACCGCTTCATTTCGTTACACTCCGCAGGCTACGTTCCACTGCATTCCAGCAGTATCATGTCTGTCGCCCTTTATTTTTTCAGCGGTTGCTCCTTTGCGCAGCCATCGGGGTTGGCGCCGTTCCGTAAAAAACGTCACTTCGTCCCGCAAAAATGCGGGAGTACTTTCCGTTCCCGTCCTGCCGTGGCTGTTCGATTGCCACAACCCCGTCACTGCGCTCCTCGATAAATAATGATTTCCGCTGTCGCTACAATCATCATTTTCTGCCGTGCTTGGAGGTGTTTGATTGCCTTGCGAGAGAAACGAAGCAATCATAATAACCTCCTTAGAAAAATCTCAACAAGACGATAGTCCAATTTCTTGAAAAGAAAGAGAAAAAAATCCAGCAAACATAGCATCCATTCCTCTCTTTCAGTCGGTCGTACCTCCCTCCGGTTTCGTTCGTCATTTCTGTTGTTTTAACGGCTTTATTTTATTCTCTTTTTTCTTTTCAAAAAATTAATATTTAATACCAATCCACCATGCCGAATTTCATCATTAAAACACACCAAAAAAATACAGTTTACAAAGCAAACCAAATCTTTATTGTCAATAAAGGAATGAATAGTGGCAAATGGAGCGTAGCGGAATTCACCAGAAGACACTGAAACGGTTTACTGGTTAGCGCCTATAGTTTATGGATAGTAAGATTCTGGAATCAATCACTGGTTGGGTCCGTAATCTCATTTTTACGAATCGACGATTTCAAAAAAGTTTTCAACTTAAAGGTAAATGAAATGCTGCAGGAAGAAGAGCTGCATAAAAAACAAATTCAGGCGTTGAGGTTGTTGGAACAAAAAGAGGATCAATTCGAGAAGAATATTATACTGATAAATGAAATGAGAAAAGTGATATTGATGAGGTATTGTAAATAATAGCGCTTTGAGTACAAACTAAATAATTGCAATAGTTAAAAAAATAAAACATAAATTAGCATATTGAAAAAAAATTTATTTAACATAAATACCCTAATAGCAGCCATTTAATCGAAAGACTAATCTAACGCATAGTATTAAATCATTTTCTAAACAATTCTTAATATGAATAAATTAAAATCTCTTCTTAGAAAAATAGCAGTACTACTTTTTGTTTTCACTGGCACAATTGTAATGGCACAAAAAAACCCAAGCAATGCTAAATTCAGCAAATTTCTGGATAATTATTACGAAGGCGGCTTACTATTAAACCCATTGACAGCGACACAAAGAGGCGACAACAGATACAACGATTTATTTCCGAACGATATCGCTGAACCCTACCTTAAAAAACAACACGGTTTTACCATCATGTATCAAAAACAGTTAGCATCTTTTGATAGAAACAAGCTGAATTCCTTTGATAAAATTTCTTTTGATATCGTGAGCCTCCAAATAAAGCAAACACTGGAAAGAGAAAAATTCAATTTTGAATACATGCCCTTTAGCCAGTTTAGGGGCTATCCCAGTTCATTACCCTCACTTGGTTCAGGAAAAAGTTTTCAACCTTTTAAAACAGCGAAAGATTATGAAAACTGGCTCAAACGAATTGATGGTTTTACGATATGGGCCGATACTGCGATAGCTAATTTTAACAAAGGTCTTGCAATGAAAATGGTCCTTCCAAGAGCCTTGGTGATTAAAATGATTCCGCAGCTGGAAGCTCAAACTGTTACAGATACACTTAAAAATATCTTTTATGAACCCGTTCGAAATATACCAAGCTCATTTTCAGTAAAAGAAAAGAAAGTGATTCGGTTGGCCTATCAAAATGCAATCATTACAAAAATCATCCCTACTTATCAAAAACTGGCCGATTATTTAAAAAATGTTTATTTACCAAAAGCCAGAACCTCTTCGGGCTATAATGATTTGCCTAATGGGAAAGCTATGTATGCCTATTTGGTTAGAATGAGTACCACAACCAATCAAACACCTGAAGAGATTTACCAAACCGGACTTCGGGAGGTGGAACGAATTACCAAAGAAATTGAAAATCTAAAGATTAAAATCGGCTTTCAGGGCGACCGAACTGCCTTTTTCAATTATGCCCTGACTGATCCCTCCTTTTTCCCTTTCGCAACCGACGAAGAAATATTGGAAAGTTACAGAGCCATCCTGCCCATCATAGAACCGAAGTTGAAAAAATTATTCAATATTGTTCCCAAAACAGCCTTCGAGGTGAAGGCAATCGAAAAATTTAAAGCCGCGACTTCGGCTGCCAATTATGAAAGAGGCACAACGGACGGTAGCAGACCCGGTTATTTTAATGTTCCAATCGTTGACGCTACTAAATTCAATAAGTTGGGGATGGACAACCTTTTTATCCATGAAGCAATTCCGGGACACCATTTTCAATTGTCCTTACAACAAGAGAATCAGGATTTGCCAAAAATTAGACAATTTGCCTCGTATTCCGTTTTTTCTGAAGGCTGGGCTTTGTACGCCGAAGAATTGGGCGAAGAATTGGGATTGTACACGGATCCTTATCAAAAATTGGCTGCCTACAAATCCGAATTATTTAGAGCGATACGCCTAGTGACAGACGTTGGATTGCATACCGGAATACTAACAAGAGAAGAGTCAATCCAATACATGATGGAAAAGGGGGGAAGAGAGCAACAAGCCTCTGTTTCAGAAACAGAAAGATATATGGCAATACCAGGACAGGCGCTTTCCTATAAAATAGGGGAATTGAAAATATCGGAATTGAAAGCCAAATATATAAAAAGCTTGGGTGACAAGTTTGACATCAAAAAGTTTCACGATGCGATTTTGCAGGTTGGTTCCGTGCCTTTAAGTGTATTTGAAACTTATATGGATAATTGGGCTTCTGAATAAATTAAATAAGGATAATATAAATATTAATTGGGGAAAAACAGTTTTTTAACCCAATCAAAATTATTTTTTGTGACTTATAAAATAGAAAGCCTGATCTTTCGAACCAGGCTTTCTCAATTCATCCGGAAAAGGGTACCAATCATAGCCGGATTATTTTTCGCTGCATTTTTACATTGAACTTGATTCAGTGTCTCAGTGTTTCTTTTTATATTTTGTCAATCCTTTTAAAAGGAGTGAAATTAGGAAACTAAATAATAGCTCCAATTATTGCTAAGAAAATCGTTTTTAGAATGTCTTCAGAAACAATATTTGGCATGACACTCAATAAAGTTCCGGACGCGTTTCCAATTGATAAAGTGTTATTTGATTCCATCTCGCGGTAAATTTTGATTGTCTTTTTTCAATCGATTGGTAATGGCTTGCTCTCGGTTCGCTGTATCATCAACCGTGATTTGGCTGATTATTGAAATGACACCTCCTGCTAGGGCTGCATATCTGGCAATACTGACAACGGCTACAGGTAAAATTACCGGAGCCGCAATGATACTTCCACTGATAGCCAATAAAGCCATTCCAATACTTCTCAAAACCTTAAAAAACTTTGGGGTTGGTGATTTTGCACGTCCAACTATATTCATAATTTATTTACTTTTTTTAAACCTTGTTGTCCTGATCGGAATCAAAGGATTAGTCTATATTTTTATTTTCACTTCTTCATTATAGATCAAAGCTTTATAAACTAACGCTTTTAACTTTTCTAACTCTTTTCTGGAAAAACTTCCTTTCCCTATTCCGGTGTGCAGTGTTACAGTTGCAATACAGCCCAATAATTCCGTTTTAGCATCATTGGCGGGATGGATTAAGATCAAATCTCTCCCCGGAACATTTTTTAAATGCAAGTGCCATTGAAACTTGGGACTAAATCGCTTCTGTAAAATACATTCTCCCTCGGGAATGCAAGAAATACGCTTTCGGTTTCCCAACCAAGGCAATTCGATGGTATAACAAACTATGGTGCCGTTCCATTCTAATACCCCTTGCGTTCCCTCTGGAAAATACGTCCGTGTCAACACCAGGACCATCTTACAATCCGCTCACTTGGACCAATGCCAATGGATTGTAGGAGCCATTTTTCAATGGGTACATTTGTCCATTAACTTCTTGGTAGAACTCCACTCCCAAAGCCAGAAACAACGGTTTTGTGCTTGCAGGAGTAACTGTATTCAGTTGGGAGATTGCAACCGTAGCCACTGCATCCCAAGGTAAAATCGCGGTTTCGGAATGCGCCTCAACAAAGATTTCCGTTTCAAAATCAATCTCGGCTCCCGCAGAAATAATTTTAAAATGCGTAGTTCCACTCGGTGCGGCAATCAAGTTTTCCGGAACAAACGAATCCAAATCTACAGTGATTTCACCGGTCACACGGTCAATTGCTCCCACAAATGGGGCAAATAAACTAGTACCTAGTTTTCCTCTGATGTTGAATTCAAATCCGGCCAGCAATTCTGCTTCGCCATCAATCACATTTCGCAATCCACGCTCACTTACCATGTCCGCCTGAATGACTTTAATCATTTTCTGGGTCAATCGGCTCACCATTCTGCCATCAGCGGTATTCAAAAGCAAAGCTCTCAATGCCGTTCTCAAAATCTTCCCGGCCTTCCCGGCTCTTCCAAATTCTGAACCATTTTCACGGGTTCTTTGAAATGCAGGATCATTCTTGATTCTGTTTGCATCAATTCCCCCTTTTTCGCGAGCCAGATGCCCGTCCTTGGTTTTGTAAAAAGTAATATCTCCTATAGTCCCTTTCAGCTTAATTATGCCTTTCTGTCTTGCCATAATTTCTAATGTTTTAAATTAATACTGTTTTAAATTTGCTCAATCATCTATCGTTGCAACATCTGTCGATTGATTTCCAAACAAAGATTAGACTTAAACCAATCATTTAGAACAGACTATTGTTCCATATGTCTTACAGTGGTATAAATGGCATTTTTAAACATAAATGTCACCCAGTATCGGTAAACCTACCAAAAAAACAACTATATGCTTTTACATATAAAACGCTATATTTGCTTAAAATCAATGCAAATGCATATAACAATGAAGACATTAGCCACTTTTGTAAAAGAGAAAAGAAATGAAGTATACCTAACCCAAGAAGCTTTTGCGGAACGTGCTGGAGTGGCACTAACTGTTGTTCCTAAAATAGAATAAGGCAAAGAAAACCTAAATCTCGGAAAGGTAAACGAGGTCCTTAAAATGTTTGGCCATACATTGGCACCGGTCAGTGCAAGAGAATTATTAAAAATCAACAATCCTATAGAATAAAAGAAAATTCCACGCCTTGTTTCATCGGGAGTAAACGCATCCTTTTTTTGATTAATTTTACTCCACTACTGTTTGGCCAACAGTAATTTAAAGTATATCAAAGCCTACCCAAAGCTATAGATAGTGTATGAAAATCGAAAACAAGAGGTTGTGTATCTACCCGAAGGACATACAACGCATTACAGGGAAGAGTTACCGGCAAAGCGTGAGAATGTTGCAAACCATCCGCAAAGAGCTTAACAAGCTCCAAAACGAATTGGTGAGCATAGAAGAATTCTGCCAATACACCAGCCTGAAACAGGAACAGGTAATGAACTTAATCGTTGACTAAAATCATTCTTGCAAATTGAAAATTGCAATGCAACCCGTTCATTTTTTGGTCGTCTTTATGAGATTAATTGGACTTAAATCCGTAAATTTGATTCATACAATTTAAGTGCTAAATTGAGTCAAAAAAAAGGGTGCATAATTCGGTGCACTCATTCTGAGAATTGGCTTTAAAGTCAATGAATATAAGGGGTTACTAATTTCGATTAATCCCTCTTTCTCCGCTGGTTATTTCAAAAAACCTGCCAAAACTCTTTAAATCCTATGATTTAGAGGGTTTTTTAATTTACTCCCTATCCAAATTATTCATAGTTTCTCATTCTAAAGGAGTACAATTCGGGGCACTATAAAATTTCAAAAACATTGTGCCCCTACCTATGTAAACCCTTTTGAAACAAGGGGTTAATTCATTGAACATCTTGTTTTGAGTTGATAGTTTTTCTAAATTTCTATTAACTTAAAGGTTACCAATTATGGACAATCCAATTTCAATCCTTTTTTATTTAAAAAGAGTCAAAGTCAATGCTCAAGGTTTGGCTCCAATTTTTCAACGAATTACCATCAATGGTAGACGACTGGATAACAGCACCGGCAAGTTTGTTGACCCAGACAAATGGCACTCCGAAATGTCTAAAATGAGAGGGACTTCGGAGGAAGCTCGTTCAATCAATGGACATCTTGACAATTTAAAATCAAAGATTTTAAATGTGGAGAAAAATTTAATTAAAAAAGACATCCCGGTAAACTTTGAATCCTTCAAAAATGAGTTAACCGGTAAAAAAGAAAGGGAGCGAATGTTAATTCCTATCTTCCAGGAACACAATCGTAAAATCAAAGAGCTGGTGGGTCAGGAATACACACCTGGTACACTGGAACGCTATGAGACTTCGTTAAAACACACTAAAGATTTTATTTCTTGGAAATACAACATCACGGATATCAATATTGAGAAGATCGATCATTCCTTTATCACCGAATATGAATTCTACTTGCGCAGTGAACGAAAATGTGCCAATAACACTGCTGTAAAATACATCAAGAACTTCCACAAAATCATCAACAATGTTTGGCCAATGGATGGCTAAACAAGGATCCTTTCGCCAATTACAAAGCAAAAGTCAAAGAAGTCATTCGAGAGTTCCTTTCTGAAGCCGAAATAGAGCAAATGATAAACAAAGAATTTGTTTCCGAGCGATTGGAGCTCGTTCCCGATATATTCGTTTTTAGCTGCTTTACTGGCTTGGCATACATAGATGTAAAACAATTGACACTGGACAATATTTCCTCGGGATTAGATGGCGATAAATGGATTTTCAAGAACCGACAAAAAACCGATACAGCTTCCAAAATTCCATTATTGCCAATGGCAAAAGATATCATCGACAAATATGCTGAGCATCCGGTTTGCAAAACGAGAAACGCCTTCTGCCTATTTTAAGCAATCAAAAAATGAACGCCTATTTAAAAGAAATTGCAGGTGTTTGTGAAATCGAAAAAGAATTAACCTTCCACATTGCCCGACATACTTTTGCGACTACGGTAACGTTAACAAATGGTGTCCCAATAGAAAGTGTGAGTAAAATGTTAGGACATAAAAATATAAGAACCACACAGCATTATGCAAAGGTTTTTGACAAAAAAGTAAGTAAGAATATGAAAATATTTCGTGACAAATTTGCTGCAGTGACTCACCATCAAGTAAAAAAAATAAACTAACGGTAAGTCATTGAAAATAAATGAGATAACTAATAGTCACTTTTTTATTTGTTTTCAACCAATGATTTAAACTATTTTAAGTGATTTTTATTACTAAAATTAAATAGAAATTAACCAAACCTAAACTATTTAATAATCATATTCAGTCGCACATTACTATTTGAACTAGAAGAAGAATTAAATTCAATATCATTTCATTATGATAACCCAATAAGCATGAGTGATAAGTCTATCTAAACTTAGTGTAGTTATTGGGATAGCATATTCATCACTAATTAAAATAGCTTTCGCTCATTAAATCGTTAAATTTTATTTAGAATAAATTTAAATAAAAACTTGTTTGTTCCATTTTAGGTTTTATATTTGCAGTAAATTATTTTAATTCAATCTAAATTAACTAAAATGAACTTTAAAAAAATATCTTTTTCTGCATTACCAATTTTAGTATTAGCACTTGGTTCGTGTTCAAATGATGACAATGCAGCTGCTGAAGAATCTTTTAACTACACAGTTCCGACAACGTATACATTTGAAAGAAATGCAGTAACTACTGTAGACTATTCAGGTCAGTCAAGTCGATTATTAATGCTTGATGAAATGGGGAAATATTTCAGTACAGCCGCAACAAACGGAACTGTAGCTGATGATGCTGTTTTATCTGAAATGTATTTAAATACAAACAATCGCTATACTGGTGCAGGTTTAAACACCTCAGGGAAACAATTAAAAGATAAAACAGCTTCTTCAAAAGATTATTTTTCATTATATCTTGGTGGTGGTTCAATAGCGGAACAAGTAAGTGTTCGTGATTTATTTGAAACCCAATTCGACAATGCTGATGCTGCCAGTCAAGGAAAAACTGCTTCAGCGGGTGTTGCAGGTGTTTATCTAGATGGAACAAGCAAACGATTATTTGCAGCAAATGGATTAGAGCCTCAACAAGTGTTATTAAAAGGAATGATGGGCGCTTGTTTTATGGATCAAATAGCTAATAATTATTTAAGTTTAAATAAATTAGATGAAAGTACTAATAAAGCAGACAATACCGCAAAAATTTTAGTGGCTGGAAAGTCTTACACAACTATGGAACATACATGGGATGAAGCTTATGGCTACATATATGGTTCAGATGATTTAAAGGTTACGCCAAACGTATTCAAACATTGGAGTACCTACATCAATCAAGTCAATGCAGATACTGATTTTAATACTATAAAAGCCGATATCGAAATGGCTTTCCGTAAAGGTAGAGCCGCGATTGTTGCTAATGATTATGCTGTTCGTGATGCTCAAATTGATATCATTAAAGCAAAATTAGCAATGGTTTCAGCCGTTAGAGCTGTATATTATTTACAAGAAGGAAAAGGTAAATTAGCAACAGATAATGGTGCAAAAGCTTTTCACGCTTTGTCTGAAGGTTACGGATTTATTATAGCATTGCGTTATACAAATAAACCAGGAACAAATAGCCCCTACTTTACAAAAATAGAAGTAGATGCAATGTTGTCTTCTATGGTGAGCGGAACAAATGGTTTGTGGGCGATCGATACATTGGGAGCAAAACTCGATGCTATTTCATCCCAAATTGCAACAAAATTCAGTTTTACAGTAGTGCAAGCTGCGACAGTAAATTAATTAAAAACAAAATACGAGAATTTAAGTTCTCTTACTTTGTGTATTTTTGTAAAAATTTTTAAAAATGAAAAAGATTCTATTAATTTTAAGCCTCATTGTTTTAATTGCGGCTTGCTCATCAAATGAGGGAGAGAGCACTATTGAGGGAAATAATTATGATCGAACAGTACTCTTAACTAACTGGGCTGATAATATCATTGTTCCAAGTTATGTAAATTACCAAGCAAAGGTTCAAATATTAGTAACGAACTCAAATACTTTTGTCTCAACGCCAACTGAAGGAAATCTTCAAACGGTTAGATCTTCTTGGTTAGACGCTTACAAAGCGTATCAATATATATCAATGTATAATTTAGGTAAAGCTGAGGAAATCAATTTTAATATGGCTTCCAATACTTATCCAACAAATACCATCGGTATAGATTCAAATATTTCATCTGGAACTTACAATTTGGCATTGTTATCTCAACTTGACAAACAAGGTTTTCCTGCATTGGATTATTTGCTAAATGGTTTGGGTACAAGTGATGCAAACATTGTAAGTTTTTATGTTACAAATACAAATGCCTCCAATTACAAACAGTACTTAACCGCGGTAGTTATTAAACTAAAAACGAATATTGACGCAGTTGTAACCGACTGGAATTCCAATTTTAGAAATAGTTATGTGGCTAATAACGGAACTACGGTAAGCAGTTCAGTAAATAAAACGATAAATTTATTTGTAAAAAATCTTGAAAAAGATATTCGGACCGGTAAATTAGGAATTCCGTCAGGCGTTTTTTCAAGCGGTGTTAAATTTCCCGAAAAAGTGGAGGGTTATTACAAAAAAGATATTTCTAAAGAGTTGCTAAATGTTTCCTTAAAAGCACAACAAGATTTTTTTAATGGTAAGCATTTCAATAATGCAACAACTGGTGAAAGTCTAAAAACATATTTAGATTTTTTAAATATAATTAGAGATAATAAAAAATTAAGCGACATTATAAACAATCAGTTTACGACAATTTTTACTGTAAACAATTCCCTTAACAACAGTTTTTCACTACAAGTAAATACTGATAATTCAAAAATGATTGCTGCGTATGATGCCTTACAGCAAAACGTAATCTACACAAAACTAGATATGATGCAAGCATTAAACGTTACTATTGATTATGTAGATAGCGATGGCGACTAACTATGAATTTTAGTACAACGAAATATATCAATAAATATTCAGAGGCATCAACGCTAGCTTTTTTTAGGCTAGCGTTTGGTTTTATGATGGTTTTAAGTTTAGCGAGATTTGCGAGTTATGGCTGGATTAAGACGTTTTACATTCAACCTCAATTTCACTTTACCTATTACGGTTTTGAATGGGTAAAACCACTAGGTAATTATACGTATTTATTATTTTTTATCTCTGGATTAGCCGCTTTATTTGTTGCCATTGGATACAAATACAAACTATCGATTATTATTTTCTTCCTGAGTTTTACTTATATAGAACTCATGGATAAAACGACCTACCTAAACCATTATTATTTTATTACGGTGGTGAGTTTTATACTGATTTTTTTACCTGCAAATGCTTACTTTTCTATTGATGCGTACAGAAATCCTAAAATTGCCTTTCAGAAAATACCCAGTTGGACAATTGATATTTTAAAAGTGCTTATCGGGATTGTATATTTTTATGCGGGATTGGCAAAACTCAATTCAGACTGGCTTTTTGAAGCTATGCCACTCAAAATCTGGTTGCCTGCTAGTTCCAATTTACCAATAATTGGTTCCTTATTAAACGAGAATTGGGTACACTACGCCTTTAGCTGGACGGGAATGATCTATGATTTAAGTATCCCTTTTTTACTACTATACAAAAGAACCCGACTATTCGCTTTTGTTTTAGTCGTGGTATTTCATGTCCTGACTAAAATACTTTTCCCAATTGGCGTTTTCCCGTACGTAATGATTGTCAGTTCATTACTTTTTTTTAACAGTAATTTTCATAAAAATATCCTACAATTTGTTTCTAAATTATTCAATTTTACTTTCGCTGTTTTTGAGAATGGAAAAGAAAAAATTAAAAATTTTAATTTTATTCACAAAACTAAAATAGCTTTGGTGAGTTGTTTTATAGCTTTCCAAGTACTTTTTCCGTTTCGATATTTATTGTATCCTGACGAATTATTTTGGACTGAAGAAGGCTTTCGGTTTTCATGGCGTGTGATGCTTATGGAAAAAGCTGGTTATGCCCAATTTAGTGTTACCGATGCAAAAACAAAAGAAAATATAATGGTGGACAACAGTCGTTTTTTAACTTCTTTTCAGGAAAAGCAAATGTCGTTTCAACCGGATTTTATTTTGGAGTACGCACATTTTTTACACGATTATTATCAAAAACAAGGTGTTCACAACCCTGTAGTTAGAGTAGAAAGTTACGTCGCTCTTAACGGAAGATTAAGCAAATTATACATTGACCCAAAAATAAATCTAGCCAAAGAAAATGAATCTTTCAAACACAAAACTTGGATATTACCTTTTAACGATGAAATTAAAGGATTTTAGTTGCATTCTACTTTTGTTCGTCACAATAAATAGTTTTTCCCAATATAAAGTTTCGGGAATAATTACGGCTGAAAACGGTAATAAATTAACGTTAGTCGAAGTTTATAACAAAAGTTCCGGGACTAAACAGCTCTCTAATTCTAAAGGAGAGTTTTCAATTGAATTCAACCAATCTGGTGATTATCAACTTGTATTTTACAAAGAAAACTATGGTGTTTTAGAAAAAACAGTGTCAATATCAGATCAAAACATTGTTGTTGTTTTAGAAAGCGTTGCACAACTTTCCGAAGTGGTAATCAATAAGCAGAAAGAGAAAATATTCGCTCTCAATAAATTAAAAGATATTGAAGAAACGGCTATTTATGCCGGAAAGAAAACCGAAGTTATTTCATTAAATAAAATAACAGCGAACAAGGCAACCAATAATGCCCGTCAAATATTTGCTCAGGTAGTAGGACTAACTATAAATGAAAGTTCTGATGGTGGTTTGCAATTAAGTATTGGAGGTCGAGGATTGGATCCAAATCGAACAGCAAATTTTAATACTCGTCAAAACGGTTATGACATCAGTGCGGATGTTTTGGGTTATCCTGAAAGTTATTATGCAACACCCACCGAAGCATTAGAAGAAATTCAAGTAGTACGAGGCGCGGCATCGTTACAGTACGGAACACAATTTGGCGGATTAGTTAATTTCAAATTAAAATCACCAAGTAAAAGACCCTTTGAGTTTACAACGAGAACTACAGTAGGCTCGTATGGTCTGTTTACCAATTTTACGTCATTAAGTGGCACAAAAGACAAGTTCAGTTACTACACCTTTTATAATTACAAACAAGGAAATGGATTTAGACCTAATTCTGACTTTGAAAGTAAAAACTATTTTGGAAATTTAAATTATCAATTTTCGGATAAAACTTCCTTACATTTTGACTACACCTATTTCAATTATTTAGCACAACAAGCTGGAGGATTAACTGACGTGATGTTTGATAAGGATCCAACACAAAGCAATAGAACACGAAACTGGTTTGCTGTAAATTGGAATTTATTTGCCCTTCGCTTAAAGCATAAATTTAATGATAAGGCAGATTTTTCTTTGCAATTATTTAGTCTAGATGCGAGTCGTAAAGCACTTGGATTTCGTTCTAATAGAGTTTCTGCCCCGGATGTATTAGGTACTGAAAGGGATTTAATAATTGGTAAATTTGTCAATTGGGGTGCCGAAGCACGCTATTTGCAGCGTTATACAATTAACGAGAACACCAGCGCTTTTTTGATTGGTGCAAAATTTTATCAATCCAAAAATTCAGGAATTCAAGCCCCGGGAAGCTCGGGTAGTGATGCCAATTTTAATGTTGCTGAGACGGAATTTCCATTTTATGCCAACCAATCCAACTATACTTTTCCCAACTTAAATATCTCTGTTTTTGGAGAAAATATTTTTAAAATAACTCCAGGTTTTTCTATAACTCCGGGTTTTAGATTTGAAAAAATAAAAACACAAGCCGAAGGTTCTTATCGAAAAATAAATCTTGATTTAGCAGGAAATGTGATTTTAGATGAAACTACGTTTGAGAAAAACACAAAAGACCGAAACTTCATTTTAGTAGGTGTTGGATTAAGTTATAAACCACAAAACCGAATTGAATTGTATGGGAATATTTCTCAAAATTATCGCTCGGTAACATTCAATGATATTCGTACGGTTTCACCAAGTCAAGTTATTGCTGAAGATATTACAGATGAAAAGGGTTATACTTCTGATATTGGAATTAGAGGACAATTTGGAAATAAAGTAACCTTTGACGCGAGTATTTATGGCTTGTATTACAGTGATAAAATAGGAGAATATGAAACCCGAAACCCAAATGGCTCTGCGGCAATTGTCAGATTGCGAGACAATATAGGAACTGCTGTAACCTACGGTTTTGAATCCATGTTCGACTGGAGTTTAAACAATACATTTTTTAATGAAAACGATAACTTTGTTTGGAATGTATTTTCTAATATTGCGATTACCAATTCAGAATATTTAAAATCGGATGCGCCAAATATTGAAGGCAATAAGGTCGAATTTGTACCGCTTTATAACATAAAAACAGGAACCGGAATTGGATATAAAAACTTTATTTCAAGTGTACAATTTACCTACGTTTCCTCTCAATTTACCGAAGCAAACAACAGTAAAACAGATAGAAATGACAATACGTATGGTATTTTTGGCCAAATTCCAGCCTATTATGTAGCTGATTTTTCAACCTCGTATAAATGGAAAAAATGGAAACTAGAAGCCGGAATCACTAATTTTACAAACAATAGTTATTTTACAAGAAGAGCCACTGGCTACCCAGGACCAGGAATAATACCTTCTGATGCAAGAACTTTTTATACTACGCTTGAGTATGTTTTTTAATATTTAAAAAATTTGATGATATTCAAGTAATTTACAAAACAGATAATAGTTTATTCAAATTAATGAGTGCTTCAAATCTTTTTGCAAAGAAATATATATACGATTTAGACTACATAATTGATTAAATGCCTTTAATAGAATTATTCAATCAATTCAACATCAAATCAGAAAAATTAAATTAATCGGAGCATAAGACAATTTTTGATTTGGATAACGAAATAAATCCAATTGACGAACCTAAATTACTTTTATAATTCGATAGTGTAAAAATTCAAAACAGAACAGACCATCACATTCGAATGATAGAATAAAAGTATTAGAAAACAGCAAAAGTTGGCATCTAGCTTTAAATTAATGTTCTAAAGTAAGAGAGTTGTACAACCTTCTTGGTAAAGATTTCCCTGTTCCAACTGCTACCAGAATAAAGTGATTCTTTAAACACGTATCATTTAGTCTTCATTTACATCTAATGCTTAATTTTCAAATCGTTAATTTCCCTTTTCAGGGCCAAAAACATATCTTTCACACTTGCAGCTTCAGAGATTTCTTGTTTTCTATCGCTCCTGCCAATATTACATTCATACTCCCAAATCTCAAGAATATCAGAAGCCTTTACTTCATAAGGGGGATAATAAATATTATCTGATTCCAAAACCAGAATATTTTTTTTGTTCTTATTCAGTCTTTTGTAGACCATCCCCTCACTTTTGGTTATCAGTATATAAGTCTTACCATCCATAACTTCACCTAATTTTTCAATGTACCGACCAACAATGATACTACCATCCTCATGTGGTGGCATGGAATCTCCTTCTACCGGAAAACCCCTATGCTTGCCAGATCCCAAAAATGGTAATGAAATTTGTTGCAGACTTTCAATATATTCCGGATCGGCATACCCATTCAAATACCCGGCTTTTACTTTTTGTGTAACGACTTCAATAAAGTTATCTCCTTTTTTATCTACCGTAATCGGCAACACCAATCTGTTACCTTCCAATTGTAACAAATCATCTACGGGAATTTTTCGAACATCCACAGATAGCAACAGGTCTATACTGATGTGATAGTAATGCGCTATTTTCTTCAATATTTCATACGGTGCTTCCGAGGTTCCGTCTTCATATTTGACATACCTACCCCTAGTTATCCCTAAGGATACAGCCAGCTTTTCCTGTGAAATCTTTTGTTGCACCCTAAGGTTCCTTATGTTGTCAGAAAATAAAGACATAGCCATTTTGTTATAATTTGTAACAACAAATATAATCAAATTTGTTATCATCTGTACTAATTTTGTAACGTATAAAAAGAAAAGAAGATGGAAAGAGCAATTGTACACATGGATTTGGATACTTTTTTTGTGTCCTGCGAAAGACTGGGAAATTCAAAACTGGAAGGAATCCCTTTGATTATTGGTGGCGGAGATCGTGGTGGTGTTGTCGCTTCTTGTTCGTATGAAGCCCGAACTTTCGGTGTGCGTTCCGCCATGCCTATTAAAATGGCACTCCGCCTCTGCCCTCAGGCAAAAGTGATGAAAGGTGATATGGAATTGTATTCTAAATTATCGCATGACGTAACCGAAGTGATCCAACTAAAAGCACCTATTGTAGAAAAGGCAAGCATCGATGAATTTTACCTTGATATTACCGGAATGGATAAATTTTATGGGGGTTACAAATGGACCAACGAACTGGCACAATCCGTTACCAATGAAACTGGTTTACCCATCAGTTTTGCACTATCGGTAAACAAAACGGTATCTAAAATTGGTACCGGAGAAGCCAAACAAAAAGGAAACTTGGAAATACCGGAAAATAAAGTCCGGTCTTTCTTAAATCCGCTTTCAATCCAAAAAATACCCATGGTGGGTGATGTGACTTTTCAGTTATTATCTCGAATTGGAATCCGTACCATTCAAACGCTTTCTGAAATGCCTGCCGAAGTATTGCAACGGATGATTGGCAAGAATGGCATCGACATTTGGAAGAAAGCAAACGGTATTGATCACAATCCGGTGGAACCCTATACAGAACGGAAATCCATTTCAACGGAGCATACTTTCACTCAGGATACCATTGATATTCCAAAATTGAAATCAATACTGATTGGAATGGTGGAAAAACTGGCTTTTCAGTTGCGTTCTGAAGAATGGCTGACTTCCACGGTAGTTATTAAAATAAGATATTCCAATTTCGACACAGAAACCGAACAATGCAAAATACCTTACACCTCAGCCGATCACATGTTGATTAAATCTGTTACCGATTTATTTGATAAAGTTTACCAGCGTCGCATGCGGCTCCGATTAATCGGAATTCGTTTCAGTGGACTCGTTCGTGGAACCTATCAAATCAATTTATTTGAGGATACCGAAGAAATGCTGTCTTTGTATCAAGCCATGGATAAAATGAAAAGCCGTTATGGCTTTGACGCCGTAATGCGGTGCGCCGGAGCAAGCTTCAAACCCAATAACAAATCAGAAATTTTAAAACGATCCTCTAAATAAATAAAAAAATCACAACCAAAACCGCATTGTCATCCCGAGCGCAGTCGAGGGACAACAACTCAAAAACCCATTACCCAAAACCTAACATCCCATGTACCTCAACTGTCATTCTTTTCATTCCCTGCGTTACGGCACCATCCCGCTGTTGGATCTCGTCCAGCAGGCTGTTATTTGTGGTGTAAAAACAATGGCATTAACCGATATTAATACCGTTACTGGCATCTATGATTTCATAAAAAGCTGCGAAGAAGTAAATATTAAACCACTCATAGGAATAGAATTTCGTTGCAACCATCAACTGCGTTATATCGGCTTGGCAAAAAACGCCGGTGGTCTAGCCGAAATGAATCGCTTTCTAACCAAACATAATTTCGAAAATAGCCCTTTACCAGTATCCGCTCCTGATTTTAAAAAAGTAGTCATTATTTATCCTTTCGAAAATAAGCCAGCTAAATTAAAAGACCATGAATATATAGGCATTACTCCCGATCAGCTTCCCAAGTTGTTTCTTTCGGAATGGAAGGCTTTGCTTGACAAAATGGTGATTTTACAATCTGTCACCTTTCGGACTAAAAGAGAATTCAACTTGCATAAAATCCTGAGAGCTATTGATACCAATGTCATCTTGTCCAAATTGACTGACGATGATTATTGCAAAACATCTGAAGTAATGATTTCTTTGGAGGAACTGCTTTCAAAATTTGAGGAATATCCTCAAATTATCGAAAACACGCAGAAACTGATGGATCAGTGTCATTTTGAATTCGACTTCAAAACGCCCAAAAACAAAAAGTATTATTCCGGGAGTCGGGAAAGCGACATGCAGCTTTTAACCAAACTCGCTCACGAAGGATTGTTAAAAAAGTACGGTGCCGATAATTTCCAAGCAACAGCTCGAGTGGAGAAAGAATTAAAGGTGATTGATCAACTAGAATTCAGCAGCTATTTTCTGATCACGTGGGACATCATTCAATACAGTATAAGTCAGGGCTTTTTGCATATCGGTCGGGGTAGCGGAGCCAACAGTATCGTGAGTTACTGCCTTGGCATCACCGACATCTGCCCTATTGAACTGGATTTGTATTTTGAACGCTTCCTGAATGTAAACCGCAAGAGCCCACCGGATTTTGACATTGACTGGTCCTGGAAAGAACGCAATACCATTCTCCGATATATTTTTGATAAATACGGTGCCGATCATGTCGCTTTCTGCGGAACCAATGTGGAATTTAAATACCGTTCCATATTCCGGGAAGTGGGTAAAGTGTTTGGGTTGCCCAAAGAAGAATTGGATGCATTGGCTAAAAACCCAATGGCGTTACATGATAAAAACCCAATAGTAAAGTTAGTGCAGGAATACGGGATGTTGCTTGAAAAATACCCAAATCAACGCAGCATGCATTCCTGTGGAATCCTGATTTCCGAAGAACCCATTACCAATTACACGCCTTTGGAAATGCCCCCGAAAGGGTTTCCAATTGTTTTGTTCGACATGCACATTGCCGAGGATATTGGTTTTGAAAAGTTTGATATTCTCAGTCAGCGCGGGATCGGTCATATCGATGACAGTGTGAAACTAATCGAGAAAAATCAGGGAATCAAAGTCGATATTCGGGATACATCATTGTCAAAAAATGAGGCGAAGGCCAATCACTTTTTGAGCCATGGAAAAACAATTGGATGCTTTTATATCGAAAGCCCGGCAATGCGTGGCTTATTGCGACGTCTGAAATGCGATAACTACAAAACCTTAGTAGCAGCATCCTCCATTATCCGCCCGGGTGTCGCCCAATCCGGTATGATGAAAGAATATATTTTCAGGCACAACCATCCCGATAAGTTCGAATATTTTCATGACGTTTTTAAAGAACAGCTAGGCGAAACCTATGGGGTTATGGTCTATCAGGAAGACGTCATTAAAATTGCCTTACATTATGCAGGACTTCCCGCTGCCGATGGAGATATTCTGCGTCGGGCCATGAGTGGGAAAGGACGATCCAAAGCTGCTTTGCAAAAAGTCAAAAACAATTACTTTGCCTGCTGTACGAAAAAAGGACATCCGCTTAAGTTGAGTGAAGAAATATACCGACAAATTGAATCTTTCGCTGGCTATTCCTTCTGTAAGGCTCACTCCGCCTCTTATGCTGTTGAGAGTTACCAAAGCTTATATTTAAAAGTCTACTATCCTATTGAATTTATGGTAGCGGTGATCAATAATCAGGGTGGTTTTTACCGTACCGAAGTATACGTACATGAAACCAAAATGTCAGGTGCAACCATTCAGAATCCTTGTGTAAACAAGAGCGATTATGAAACTACGGTATATGGCATTGACGTTTATTTGGGCTTCATGCATCTGGAAGGTTTGGAAAGTAAAGTAGCGCATGGTATAGTTAAAGAACGGGAGGAACAAGGTGCATTTAAATCATTAGAAGATTTCATCAATCGCATTCCCATAGGTATTGAAGGGATACAGATTTTGATTTTTATCGGAGCATTCCGCTTTACCGGTAAAACAAAAAACCAATTGCTGGTGATTGCCAGACTCATACTAGTCAATTTCAAACCCGAAAACAGAAATGGGATGCTGCTTCAGGAACCAATCAAAGAATATGAACTGCCCATACTCGAACGCTCCCCTTTTGAAGATGCTTTTGATGAAATCGAGCTATTGAGTTTTCCGGTTTCCTGCACCCCTTTCGATTTATTGCAGACCAAATATCGAGGGGACGTAATGGCGAAAGATTTATTAAAGCACCATAAAAAAACGGTAAAGATGCTGGCCTACCTTATTTCCAGAAAGCACGTTCCTACCAAAATGGGAACCATGTATTTTGGAACTTGGGTAGACATAGAGGGGGAATATTTTGATACGGCACATTTTACTAAAAGTCTGGAAAAATATCCGTTCCAAGGCGGCGGCTGTTATTTACTCTTAGGAACTGTAGAAGTGGATTATCATTTTCCCACCATTACGGTTATCAAAATGGCCAAAATGCCATTCCTCCCTGATCCAAGGTATTCCAATACTTCTGACAGACAATATAAAGTCCATGAACAAATTCGGGAAGATGTCAGCATGACCCATCGGGCACCGTATCCACAGGAATATGAAATTAATCTGCCAAGACATAAAATGGAGGTGGGTACAAAAAAAGAGTCTGTTTGACTCTTTTAGCAAGTGAGGAAGGAGCGATTTCACCAACTTCATATACAAGAATAACAATACAATTCACGTTATATACCAAATGAAAAAACAGGAATACGCAATAGTAGATATAGAAACCACAGGCGGCAATGCCAGTAACAGTCGCATAACAGAAATTGCCATTGTTATTCATAACGGAACCAGCGTAATCGACCGCTGGGAAACACTAGTCAACCCAGAAAAAGAAATACCGCTTGCCATTTTTTCGCTAACCGGCATTAACAATGAAATGGTTCGGGATGCACCTATTTTTGATACTATTTCTGAAAAAGTTTTAGAAATGCTTACCGGACGCATTTTCGTTGCCCATAATGTCAACTTTGATTATTCGTTTGTTCGGCATCAACTCGAAGCAAGCGGATTCAAATGGACCGCGCCAAAATTGTGCACCGTTCGCGCAGCAAGAAAGATTAAGTCAGGATTGGCTTCGTACAGCTTGGGAAGGCTTTGCCAATCGCTAGACATCCCTTTAACAAACCAACACCGTGCCGGTGGTGACGCGGATGCCACAGCCATATTATTTTCCCGTTTGTTGGAATGGGACGTTGAAGGAATTATCGAAAAAATGATAAAAAAAACTTCTCAAGACCAGCGCTTACCTCCAAATCTGCCGCCGAATGACTTTGAGCAATTACCTGAAAAAGCAGGAGTGTATTATTTTTACGATCAGACAAGAAAAGTAATTTACGTAGGAAAGGCAATTAACTTAAAAAAAAGGGTGGCTTCCCATTTCAGTGGCCATAATATCACGCCACAAAGGCAAAATTTCCTGCGAGATATTCACAGTATTTCCTTTGAAGTTTGTGCTACCGAATTAATGGCGCTTTTGCTGGAATGTACCGAAATTAAGAAACTATGGCCTACTTACAACAGGGCACTCAAACGTTTTGACCCTAAGTATGGGCTGTATGAATATGAAGCCCGCAGCGGTTACAAATACCTGGCCATTGGAAAGTTAGGCAAATTTCAGGCGTGCATAGAGTCTTTCAATAATTTGTATAAAGGCATCAATGTATTGCGCAGCCTAGCCGAACAATTTGGCATTGATAACCGATTCTGTAACTACGGCATGGACGACCACAGAGAACTTATCCCAAAACCGGACCGAGACAATTTACCTGAAGTGGAACTACACAACGAGCAAGTCGAAAACGCCATTGATTTTTTAATAAAAAACAGGCCAAGCTTTGCCATTATAGACAAAGGCAGGTCTGCTGAAGAACGCAGTTGCATTTGGGTTGAAAAAGGTCACTTTTATGGCATGGGATATATTGCATCGGATATTGGTTTTACAGATCCCTCTGATATAAAAGATCATGTCACTCAACACAAAAGCAATAAATACAGTGTGGATTTAATCCTTGCTTATGCTGAGAAATATCCGGGTAAGGTTCTTTTTAAACAAAATCATAAAGAATTATGAGACTTTCAATAACACCGAAATATTTACATCAGGCATTGGCGAAAAAATTTTTTTTGACTTTCCAGATACGGAACTCATGTTTACTACAATTTTGTTTTCAAAGAAGAATCTGACTATTATTACACTACGTTACGTGACAACGCGCCATGGCAAGAATATGCACCCTCTGGCTCGTTTGTAATGAAGCACCTACTTTCCTTATAAAAAGAATCGTAGCGTTTGCATCGCAGCTAACTTAACAGAGCCTATTCAAACAGTATTGCATTCAGTGCCTCAAATTAATAATCAATTCACGTTCTTCCACTGGCAATCCTTATGAATACAAAAGAAGTTTTAGCTTCCCGTCGGAGCCATGATGGAAGTACCCTTACCATAAAGCCAATAAGGAGCGAAGTGGCAGAAGCGTAAGCGCTCTCACAACCTAAATCTGTAGGCTCTATATCTGAGCTATTTTTGGAAAAAGAAATTAAACTTAATTTAACTCAATGATTTACTACAAATAAAAACAGCATCTAAAATTACTTTAGATGCTGTTTTTTAATGCACTGTAAAAAAATTATTTTTATTTAAGCGATTTCATATCAATTACAAATCTGTATTTAACATCATTGCTTGTAACACGATCATAAGCTGTGTTAATATCTTGCATATTGATAAGCTCAATATCACTAGTAATATTGTGTTTGCCACAGAAATCTAACATCTCTTGTGTTTCTTTAATACCCCCAATTAAAGAACCAGCAATACGCTTACGTCCCATAATGATATTTCCACCATGAAATGGCTTCAAAGGTTCTACTGCACCAACTAAAACCATTGTTGAATCAATTTTAAGTAATCCTAAATATGGATCCATTTCATGACCTACAGGAATAGTATTTAAAATAAAATCGAAACTGTTTTGGTGTTTTTTCATATCGTCTTCATCTTTGGAAATTAAAACTTCATGAGCACCTAAACGTTGAGCATCTTTTCCTTTTTCTGGCGATGTTGTAATCATAACCACATGTGCACCTAATGCATTGGCAAATTTAACGCCCATATGACCTAATCCTCCTAAGCCTACTATTCCTACTTTATCTCCTTTTTTCACATTCCAATGACGTAATGGTGACCACGTAGTAACTCCTGCACATAATAGCGGTGCAGTTGCTGCTTCGTCTAAATTTTCTGGAATGCGTAGTACAAATTTTTCATCAACAACAACTGACGTTGAATAACCTCCGTATGTTTGTTTGCCTTCAAGATGTTTATCCGGACTGTTGTACGTAAATGTTGCTTCATTTTCGCAAAATTGTTCTAAATCTTTCTGACAAGAAGAACATGTCTGGCAAGAGTCTACCATACAACCTACACCTACTAAATCACCTACTTTATGGCTACTAACACCATTTCCTACCTCTACTACTCGACCAATGATCTCATGTCCAGGTACTACAGGATAGGTTGATCCATTCCATTCGTTTCTTGCTGTATGTATGTCACTATGACAAACACCACTGTAAGTGATATCAATTTTTACGTCAGCTGTTCCTACAGCTCTTCTTTCAATATTTATAGGTTTTAAATCTTCTGTTGATGCTGTTGCACCATATGCTTTTACTGTTGTAGTCGCCATTATTATGTTGTTTTTAAAGTTACTATTTATTCAATTTTTGTATTACTATTTATTTAGAAGCTTCTGGATAATCAGTATATCCTTCTGCTCCTCCTGCGTAGAACGTACTTTGATCCCATTCTGCTAAATCTAAGTTGTTTTCAAAACGTTCCACTAAATCTGGATTAGATACGTATGGTTTACCGTAAGCTACTAAATCCGCATACCCTTCTTCAATTACTTTATTTCCTTTTTCTTGATCAAATGCCGAGTTAATCATCAATGTTCCATTATATAGAGGACGGAAATGTTTAGCTATTTGTGTCACAGCATATGGTATTTCTGAAACATCTGTAAAAGGTTCAGAAAGATGCAAGTATGCTAAATTATAATCATTCAATTTTTTAATGATGTATTCAAACGTTGCGATTGTGTCTTCATCCATAGTTGTTCCGAATGGACCGTTTAATGATGGATTAAAACGAGCTCCAATTTTTTCCTGCGGAATGACTTCTTTGATCGCATCTAAAACTTCAAAAAATATACGGGCTTTATTTTCAATACTTCCACCATACTCATCCGTTCTATGATTAGACGTTCCGTTAAAGAACTGCTGAAACAAATAGCCATTAGAGGAATGTATTTCTACTCCATCAAAACCAGATTTTACTGCATTTGCAGCTGAATTTTTAAAATCTTGTACCGTAGTTTTAATATCTTCAATGGTCATTTCCTTTGGCGTAACAGTATCTTTAAACCCTTCCGGAGTAAATGATTTATCATTAGGATTTATAGCTGATGCGGATAATGGTAATGCTCCATTATGAAAATCGGGATGAGACATACGTCCTACATGCCACAATTGAATAAAGATTTTCCCTCCTTTATCATGTACACGTTTGGTTACTTTTTTCCAACCTTCTACTTGCTCATCTGTGTAGATACCAGCCGTATTGATATAACCTACAGCATCACGAGACACTTGCGAGCCTTCTGTAATAATTAAACCTGCTGATGCACGTTGCTCGTAATACAAGCCATGTAGCTCATCCGTTGGAACGTTGCCTTCATTATCTGCTCTACCACGTGTCATAGGCGCCATGACAACTCTGTTATTGAGATTAATATTTTTTTTATATGGTGTTAATAAAGGTTGTTTGCTCATGTTGTTTTTTATAAATTATTTGTTTTTTACAAATTTACATTACCGTGTCACCAATATCATTGACTTATATCAATTAAAACAGATTTAACTGTTTTCCTAACTCTATTTAAGTTTTCTGGAGTGACTCTTAAATCGTTTATACCGATTCCAGCTTAAAACGATCAGATCGTTCTAGGACAAAGGGCACTATTTCTGAAAATGTTTTTAATCCAGTTCCTCAAGTGTATAGAACAATCGATTTTGTACCCCTATATTTTCTTTCTGTAATTGGTATGCCAAAGGAATCGCGCGTCTAGTATACTCAAAACATTGGTTGTTATAGATTATGTCCAAAACAGGTTTCCCTTGGTACTCTTTTATGAGATCGATTTGGTTGCCTTTAAAATCCTGAACCAGAATTGAATCAACAGCTCTATTTTCTTTATTCATTTATTGCGGTTTTGATTTTAAGCTCACTATTGCAAAATTGATGAAACGAAGTTGTTCGTTGTCTATAATTATTTTTTTTGATAATTTAAAGTAATTTTCAATAGAAAAATTTTCTGTTAAGAAGAAAAAATTCATTAAAACGGCTATTCTAGTGTTTTAAATAATTTTCGCCAGCGGGTAACAAGGTTATGATTTAATAGCTTCTATCGAAAGATTTTTTTATTTAGTATCGCTTTCCTTTTTTGTTACTTATATTAAAAATGGTTCCAAAGTTTTTACACTTTGTAACCATTACTTATTTTTCTAGCTAAATTGAAATGTTTAGAAATTACATCCAAGTAATAATATCTTTTGTATTTCTTCTTGATTTAGGGTTTGCTGGATCTGCTTTTCTGTAACCAAAAGCAACCATAAAGGATAAACCGTATTTATCTGTATCCACACCAAACTTTTCTCTCAATAAATTTTCTGTTTTTTCTTGATGAAAACCTTCAATAGGACAACTATCAATACCTACTAAAGCGGCTGATGTCATCATATTTCCCAAAGCAATGTAGGTTTGTTTTGATGACCAATCGAATAATTTTTTATCCGTATCTAAATCAAAATCATTTTCTTGAAATTCTCTGTAGAATTTAGTATACAATTCTATGGTATCTGCTGGCCATTGTTTGACTTCTTTCATCATTGACATAACATAATCGGAATCGTATTTTACCATTGGTGCTTTCATAGACAAACCCAATACAAAATGGCTTGCAGTATCTAGTTTTGCCGGTGCTCCCCAAGCTACTGGTTTTATCAATTCACGCAACTCTTTGTCTTGAACAACAATAAAATGCCAAGGCTCAAAACCAAAAGAACTTGGCGATAAATGTGCGGTTTCTAAAATAAATTCCATATTTTCATCTGAAATAATTTTAGCAGCGTCAAACTCTTTAGTGGCATGTCTAAATTGAAATGCATTGATAATATCTTCTTTTGCTATGTTAGGTATGCTCATATTCTGTTGTATAAATTTTTAATGACTACAAATTTACAATACTGCAGCAGAAATCTCCTTGACCTATATCAAGTAAGATAGATTTAATATTTTCATAACTACATCTCTTTTCCGGTTTGACTCTCACGTTTGAGTAGTTCTAAACCAGCTTGACTTTCTATTCCTTTTTTTGAAGTACAAAGAGAAAAGTGAAATCCCTCAAAAAAGAAGACCAAAACGAGCCCGACATTGGCAATAATTTGGAAAATCAGTCTACTTCATAAGGTTTTATAAAACTATTTGACATTCTCTGATTCTTTTAAATGTATCACGTAAAATAAGCAAACGAGACAATACTTCCCCTCAATTATTCTACCTTTGGAATCAAATTACAAACCCGCTTGAAAGAAAAACTCAAACAATTAGAATTATTTTTAAAAAGCTCGAACTTTGACCGAGGGATTCGTATTGGTTTTGGAATTGCTGTACCTCTTGCAGTGCTGTATCTTTTAGGGTATTTTGAATATGCTCTAGCTGTTGCTATAGGTGCTTTTTTAAATGCGCCAGGCGACATTCCGGGCAGCACCAAGCGTAAAGTCAATGCTATTTTAATCAGTATTGGATTAACAATGATTATTACGGCTATAATCCTATTTTCAAAACCTTTCCTACCCCTGTTTTTGGTGGCACTAGCAATTATTACGTTTGCTGTCTCGCTGCTTTCGGTTTATGGTTTTAGAGCGTCCTTAGTGTCCTTTTCTGGCTTATTGGCAATGGTAATAGCAATTGCCATTCAAAAAGAAACGGCCTATGCAATTTTAGTTCAGGTTGCCTTAATGGGTGTCGGAGGTCTTTGGTATTTAGTCGTATCCGTTATTTTTCAAAAACTTGCGCCTGTAAAAGATCAGAATCAGCTATTGTCAGATACGCTTTTCCTTATTGGTGAATACTTAAAAATACGAGCCAAATTATTAACAAAGAAAACTGAGCGTGACAAATATCTTAAACAAAGCTTAGTTTTGCAACATCAAATCAATGAAAAGCAGGAAACACTCCGAGAAACACTGCTAACCGCACGTAAACGTTCCGGACGTTCGCATTATGAAGAAAAGCAACTGTTAATCTTACTATCTTCTATTACTATCTTCGAATTGACAGAAGCAAAACATTTGGATTACAAAATGATCGATGAAATTTTTGGCGAGCACAAAGAATTTCTAAAAGCTTCCAAAAATCTGAGCAAAATCATGGGCGATCACCTCATCCGTTTGTCTGAATTATTGATTCAAAAGAAGAAAATACCAAATAAAGATATTCTATTAAGTACATTAGCAGAAGCCAACGAATCTATCAAAAATTACGTCGATACCGTCAAATTACCTGAAGCGCGTGAAGGTGCTTTAGTATTGAAAAATCTATACGATTATCAAGAGCAACTGCTACAAGAAATCAGAGTTATTAGACGTGTAATGGCCAATGTCAAGGAGGCTTCTAAAATATCCTTAAAAAGACAAGATTCGAGTCAGTTTTTAACGCTTCAGGAATACAGGCTGAATGTCCTTGTTCAAAATTTCAGTTTGGATTCCACCATGTTTAGACATTCATTGCGCCTTACCATTGCGATAGTATTTGCCTATCTATTTGGATTTCTTTTTGACATCCAAAATACTTATTGGATTTTGCTGACCATTATCGTTATTATGCGACCTAGCTACGGTCTAACCAAAGAGCGATCAAAAGCTCGTATTATCGGAACGCTCATTGGTGCGACTATTGCTGTTGGTATTGTGCTGCTTACTCAAAATGTAGTGGTTTATTCGGTATTAGCATTTGTTTCATTGGTATTTGCATTTGCATTAATTCAGCAGAATTATAAGTTTTCCGCTGCATTGATCACCATCAGTATCATATTTGTGTATTCCTTAATCAATCCTGATGCCTTTGAAGTGATTCAGTACCGCGTCATCGACACCATCATTGGAGCCACTATAGCAGTTGTTGCTAATTATATGCTTTTACCAAGTTGGGAAGCCAATAATCTAAAACAGGTACTTCTGAACGCTTTAAAAAGGAACAAAGAATATCTTATAGCAACACAAGAGTTATATCAAGATCCTTCTAAACACAAACTCTCCTATAGTTTGGCAAGGAAAGAAGCATTTCTTGCTATCAGTAATTTAAATGCTGCCTTCCAGCGATTGACCCAAGACCCAAAATCGAAACAGAAAGAATTTCAACTGATTTATGAAATTGTGACTCTTAACCAGACCATGGTTTCTGCCATCGCATCCATTGGTAATTTTATCAGTAATCATCAAACCACTCCTGCTTCTATAGAATTTAATATACTCATCAAAAAGATATCCAATACCCTACAGATGTCCTTCGATAGTTTTGACGATACTCAAATAAAGAAAAAAGTCACTACAGAAACTGCTGAAGATGCGGAGGAAAAGTTGTTGGGGAAGTATCAGCAATTATCAGATTTGCGAGATGAAAATATCAGATTAGGCCACACTGAATTAGATATCGAAACGCTTCATGGTCTTCAGGAAGCTTATTTGATTGCCAATCACATGACCTGGTTAAAATCCCTTTCAGAAAATATACAAAAAGCTACAGAACGTTATCGCTTGACTATCGTAGAAACCCAGTAGTAATTTTTTATCGATGTTAAGGTAATATTCACAACATGCTTTTCATTATTACTTATAGCACTTACTTGCAACTAAATTTGGTACTTGTCAATATCATCTTTTTTGTTGTCTTCTATCTATTCAGCATTCATCCTCTTTTAAAAATTGAATTATATAAAGATCAAAAAAAAGCGTTTTAATTATTAAGTATATAACTTAAATGGAGACTTTTTATTCTTTTGTTTATCCTATTCGCAATTCCTTTTAATCAAATATAAATTCTGTACTTCCTTATTATGAACCTCCCATTGCGTTCCTTAAGGTTGCTTCTTTTGTTATCTTACAACCCCCTTCATTTTTTAATCAATTAGACGCTACTGCCAATAAAACAGCTACGTAATGACAAACAGCACCTGCGAGCACAAAAAAATGCCAGACAGCATGGTTGTACCGATATTTCTTCCACAAGTAAAAAACAACACCAATAAGGTAAAGCGCGCAGCCAATTAGAATCATAGTCAGGATATTAGAGGGAATACTTTCAAAGAAAGTACGTCCGCCAACAACCATAATCAAGCCCATTCCTATGTAAATTACCGTAGAAAAAATCTTCCATTTTTCTATAAAAAAAATCTTATAAATGATTCCCAATGCTGTAAGACCCCACAAAACCGATAGCAACGTTATACCAAAAGAATTAGGCATATACATCAGTAAAAACGGAGTGTAAGTACCCGCTATCAAGAAATAAATACTGATGTGATCAAGAATTTCAAGTGTGCGTTTTGCCTGAACATTCTGCATTCCGTGGTAGAGTGTAGAAAAAGTAAAAAGTTGTAAAAAACAAAAGCCATATATAGCCGCACCAATAATACCAGAAGTGTTATCACTTTTAATAGCAAATGCAATTAGGATAGGGATACTTACAATACCAAAAATAATTCCAAAACCATGTACGATACTGTTTACGAGTTCTTGCCTGATTTGTATATTTGAATTCTGAGTTTGCATAAAATTTATTTGACAATGCGTATTATTTTACCTCTTTTTTGTAAAATTACTCAAATCTAATCCTAACTTAACTCTAATGGCGATATAATTTACCTTTTTATTACTACTGTTCTACTTCCAAGAGGTCTCCTTACACGCTCTATGATGAATCGTCTGGTCTGGTTTATTTCCTATTGAACAATTTGCATTTCTTTATTCAGCAGATTTAATCGCGCTTAAATTATAAAGGAGATTATAAAAAAACTTTCGTCACACTTGCTTCTGCTGATTCTTCTTTTCGTTGTCCTAAGAATGATCACTCCATCTACTGAGCGAAATGAAATTCGCCGAAGTAATCCTTTCGTGCGGTAAACTAAACATATTGTACAAAGTAAAATTCACGAACTAATCTCTGGACCGCCTATGTAAAAAGCAATAATAAAAACGCTCGCCTCTCTTCACCACAAATATCAAAGATGTTATTTCGATCCAATTGCAAAATTGTAATAAAAGTTATATATATTTGAAAAAGCATAAAATAGTTGGGTTTTAAAACTGAATTCGTATACTGTGGTGCTAAAATTATCTTTGCTAAGCATACTATTTTAAAATGCCAGCTTTCAAAGGTTTGTCAATTTATTTTTAATAAATATCGTCTAGGTTATGAAAAATTTACTACTACTTTTGTTTGCACTTTTAGCTTTTGCTTCCTGCTCGAAACAGACATTAAAGAATAATGTTGCGATTACAGGAATAGATTCCAAATTGCGGCCCGGTGATAATTTTTTTAGATATGTAAATGGTAAATGGTACGATTCGGTACCAATTCCTGCCTCCCAAACTGGAGTTGGTGCCTACATGTTTATGAATTATCCACAACGGATACGCCTACAAGGAATATTGGACAGTATTTCACAAAGCAGGAATCCTATAGGGAGCCCGGAACAGAAGGTAGCTGATTTTTATGCCTCAGGCATGGACACTGTAAGGATCGACGAACGCACTTACAAACCTATTAAACCACTTCTGGCCAAAATTGAAACTATCAACGACATACCGTCCTTAATGAATTTTGTGGCAGGTGAAGCAAAAATGGACAATTCTTCAATTATAGCTTTTGGGGTGTCACCTGATGATAAAAATAGCAGTAGGAACATAGCACATACCTACCAAACAGGTATTGGTTTGCCTGACAGGGACTACTATTTCAAATCAGATTCATCAACTGTTGCCATACAAGAATCATACAAAAAATACATTGCCACTTTATTTCAAAATACAGGCAGCAATGCCGAAGAGGCCAAAAAAAATGCTGATCTGGTTTATGATATTGACAAACAACTCGCCGATTCGCATAAAACAAAAGTGGAACTTCGAGATGTACAAGCTAATTATAATAAAATAGCTGTGACAGATCTTGTAAAAAGACATCCCAACATAGGTTGGGCTGATTTGCTTAATAATTTAGGTGCTCAAACAGATTCTCTTGATGTTGGCCAACCAGCCTATTATGATACCCTTAATACCCTTTTACAGACTATTCCCATCAATAATTGGAAAATTTATTTAAAAGCAAATACAATAGCAAGATATGCAGATGATTTAAGCAAACCTTTTGTAGATGCCGCATTTGAGTACACTAAAGTACTTTCTGGTCAGGCAGTTCAAAAATCACGTGGCGAAAAGATGGCTAGTGCTGTTGATAATTACCTAGGCGAAGCCCTTGGGCAATTGTATGTAAAGAAATATTTTTCGGAGGATGCCAAGAAACGAATGTTGATCCTGGTGAATAATGTACAAAAAGCCTACGCTGTGAGAATTGATAAGTTGGAATGGATGAGTGACGGTACAAAACAAAAAGCGAAAGAGAAACTGTTTGCGATCACCAAGAAAATAGGATATCCAGATAAATGGAAAGATTACAAAAATGTGCATATTGCAAGAGATACATATTTTGAAAACGTCGTGTCGGCTGCTGCAGCTGGATATGAACGACAATTAGCAAAATTAGGCAAACCTGTTGATAAGGCAGAATGGTATACAACTCCTTCAACGGTTACGGCGTATAATAATCCTACGGCAAATGAGATTGTCTTTCCGGCAGGTATTTTACAAGCGCCATATTTTGATAATAATGTGGATGACGCCCTCAACTATGGAGGTATTGGAATGGTTATAGGCCATGAAATAACCCATACTTTTGATGATCAAGGCGCTCAATACGATAAAGAGGGTAACTTAAAAGACTGGTGGACAAAAGAGGATTATAAAAAATTTAAGTCAAGAATACAACAAGTTATCGATTTGTACAGTACCTATACAGTATTGGACTCTTTACACATCAAAGGCGACATGACTGTTGGTGAAAACACGGCAGATATTGCGGGAATAGCGGTCGCTTATGATGCTTTTAAAATGACCCAACAAGGACAAGACACAAAAAAAATTGGAGGTTTTACTGCAGACCAACGCTTCTTTTTATCTATTGCCAAAATATGGAGAGTAAAAATGAAAGACGAATACCTGCGCTTGTGGATCAATAACAATCCTCATTCCCCACCAGTTTGGCGTGTCAATGGTCCTCTAATGAATACCTCCCCTTTTTACGAAGCATTTGATGTAAAACCTGAAGATAAAATGTTTTTACCAATGAAGGATAGAATAATAATTTGGTAGTAACGCGACAACATCAAAGATATTTCTTAAACCTCTAACGTACATGGCTGTCAAAACACAAAAAACAGCTAGAGACTTCATAATACGATCTTGGCATTAATAAAAACTATAAATGGAAAACAGACCCAAAGTTGGCATTGGAGTAATTATAATTAAAGGCAACAAAATCCTTCTTGGCAAAAGAAAAAATACACATGGCGAAGGAAGCTGGTGCTACCCTGGAGGCCACCTAGAGTTTGGTGAGTCATGGGAAGAATGTTCCCGCAGAGAAGTCTGGGAAGAAGTAGGAATTCAAATTAAAAATCTTCGTTTTGGAACCATTACCAACGATATTTTTGAAAACGAACATAAACATTATATCACAATTAGCATGATCTCAGACTATGAATCCGGCGAAGTAAAACTTATGGAACCTGATAAATTCGACAAATGGGAATGGTTTGAATGGGATAAATTACCCTCACCACTTTTCTTACCAACAATCAACCAACTAAAAGAAGGCTTTAATCCCTTTTAATGTCACACTGCAAAAGACAATTCCTTATCTAAATCAAAAAAAGTTTTTTTTCAAAACAAACCTTTTTAAACAAAAAATAAACAGTGTGATACAATCGTAACCTCCCACAAACACACATTTATAATGAGTGCCTACTTTGACTTATAAAAACAATTCGTAGCGCTTGCAACGCAGCTTACTAAAAAGAGCCCCGTGCCCCCGCAGTTGCATTTCCTCCTTATTCCAAATATTAGACAACTAACAATCTTCCCGCGCTGTCGTAAAATTATATTCCAAATCCTTTTTATTTAGTATTGAGCGACGATTTTCTTCTCACCTCTATACTAGATGCGCAAACTTTACCCGCACAAAAAGTAAAGTATAAAAACCTTGATTTTAACTTATGCAACAAGTAAGTGAAATTTATGACAAAGATTTCAAAGAAAAAGCCATCCAATTGAGTTATGAGTGAACCAATCGATCTAAACTAGCCAGAGAACTGGGAGTAACAGCATAGCAGTTGCACAAATGGTACAAAGAGTTCGAGGAGTTTAGAGAGGGAAGTTTTCCTGAAAAGGGAATTTAAAACTAAGTCCTGAACAAGAAAAAATTCACGAACTGGAGAAAAGACGGAAATATACAGAGCTAGAGCGCGATATATAAAAAAGCAATCGGCATTTTTTCCAAGAGTAGTCGATGATTTATAGTTTCATAAAAACAACGTAAAAATATTTCCGATTAAAAAGATAGATAAAGTACTACATGTTGGTTAAAAAAGTTATAATCAATGGAAAAGTCAGTCAGTTTCAAGGCAAAAACCAAGAGCTGAGCTCGGTTCATAAAAAACAACTTCCATCTATTTTGAATCAAAACAAGATTTGGAAGTCCAAGAATAACTCCCGAATTTTAGCGGTGTTATTTTATTCAACCTACTTTTATAAAGATTTTTTAGTTTGAAAATCACAATTTTGCATTCTTTTATAGATGCTCCGATAAAAAACAATACATTAGTGAAATTAAATTTTATCAAAAAATTGTTGTAAAAAACACCTCAAACCGATCTCTTTATGAAAAAAACAGTACTATCGTTGCTCTTAGTTGGATTTTTTACGACAATGCATGCCCAACCATCAAAAACACCAGCAGCTACTCCTGCGCCAAAAGAAGAATATTCAGCTGCAAATCTTATTTTCAATCCGGATTCGCAGGTGGTAACGGAACACAGCACGACTATCAAAGGTCAAAAAGTGCCTTACAAAGCAACCACTGGGACGATGCCGGTTTGGGACGAGGATGGAAAAGCAATTGCCGGATTATTTTACACGTATTATGAGCGATCTGATGTAAAAGATCGTGCTGCCCGCCCTTTAGTCATCTCCTTTAATGGCGGTCCAGGTTCCGCTTCGGTTTGGATGCAGATTGCTTACACGGGTCCTACTTTAATTAATATTGATGATGAAGGCTATCCGTTACAGCCTTATGGAATCAAGGAAAATCCATATTCGATATTGGATGTCGCCGATATTGTTTTTGTAAATCCTGTTAATACCGCCTATTCAAGAGCGACAAGTAAAGAAATACCAACCACTAAATTCTTTGGTGTAAATGCCGACATTAAATACCTTGCTGATTGGATTAATGGATTTGTATCCCGAACCAATCGTTGGGCTTCACCCAAATATCTCATTGGTGAAAGTTATGGTACTACGCGTGTTTCCGGATTGGCACTAGAATTACAAAATAGTGAATGGATGTATTTGAACGGCGTTATTTTAGTATCGCCAACTGAATTGGGAATCACTCGTGGAGTCGCTTCTGAAGCTGCACTGAAACTGCCTTATTTTGCTGCTACGGCTTGGTTCCATAAAAAATTACCTGCTGATTTACAGAACAAAGATTTAACGGATATGCTGCCTGAAGTAGAAGAATTCACCATAAATGAACTGCTTCCCGCAATGAGCAAAGGAGGCGCATTGGACGATCAAAAAAGAAAAGAAATCGCGTCCAAAATTGCGCGCTATTCCGGGCTTTCGGAAAAAGTGGTTTTACAAAATAATTTAGATGTTCCCTATGATTATTTCTGGAAAGAATTGTTACGCGATCAAGGATTTACCGTAGGAAGATTAGATTCTCGTTACAAAGGAATTGACCGTAAAACCGCTGGTGACAGTCCTGATTTTAATGCCGAACTTACTTCTTGGCTCCACTCCTTTACTCCTGCCATCAATATGTACTTGCGCAATAATTTGAATTACAAAACCGATTTCAAATACAATATGTTTGGTTCTGTGCGGCCTTGGGATGATTCCAATGATAAAACCGGAGAAAACCTGCGTCAAGCCATGGCTCAAAATCCGTATTTGCATGTAATGGTTCAGTCCGGCTATTATGACGGGGCTTGTGATTATTTCAATTCAAAATACAACATGTGGCAAATGGATCCAAGCGGAAGACTAAATGACAGAATGTCCTGGAAAGGTTACAGAAGCGGGCACATGATGTATTTGAGAAAAGTAGATTTAGAAACTGCCAACGAGGATATCAGACAATTTATAAAACAATCTTTGCCGAAAGCCGGAGAGTCGGCAAAATATTAGTGGATAAAAAATTTCTAAAAAGGCTGTTCAAAATAATTTTGAACAGCCTTTTTTATTTTTTACATATACATTGGCTAATATAAAATACGTAACGGCATTTATGGGTAAAACAAAACCTATTTTTGTGACGTGAAAAAATCAGTTTCAATTATTGGAGGAGGACCCGCAGCACTTATACTGGCTGCATTATTGGATTGTGAGAAATTCAAGGTTACAGTCTACGAAAAAAACAAAACACTGGGAAGGAAATTTTTGGTGGCCGGAAAAGGGGGATTTAACCTCACCCATTCGGAACCCATTGCCGAATTGATTGCACGCTATACACCACCTCATTTTTTGGAAAGAGCATTGCTTGATTTTGATAATGAAGACTTTAGACAGTGGATAGATACCATCGGTATCCCAACCTATATTGGCAGTAGCAAACGAGTATATCCTGAAAGTGGCATCAAACCCATAACAGTACTCAACGCAATTCTGGATGTTTTGACTAAGCAAGGTGTCGCTATTCAATACCAACACACCTGGACGGGCTGGAGGAACAAAGATGACATCGTTTTCAATACAGATACAGCAATAAAATCCGACTATACCATTTTTGCCCTGGGCGGTGGTAGCTGGAAGATCACCGGTTCTGATGGTGCCTGGCTAGATTTATTTGAAAGGAAAAATATTCCTATCGTTGCTTTTCAATCTTCGAATTGTGCGTATCGGGTGAACTGGCCGGAAGATTTCATCTTGGAACATGAAGGCAGTCCGCTTAAAAATATTGCGATTAGCTGTTTGAATAAAAGACAAAAAGGCGAAGCGGTTATCACACGTTTCGGTTTAGAAGGAAATGCTATTTATGCACTTAGTCCACACATTCGGGAAGAATTGGAAAGTCAACAAAAAGCTACAATTTTCCTAGATCTCAAACCAACCTTATGTCATGAAGATTTGCTTGACAAAATTAGAAAATCAACTTTTAAAAAGACGAGCGAAACATTACAGAAAGAAGTAAAATTGAGTCCCGCTCAAATTGGACTTTTGAAAAAATACCTTTCGAAAGAAATCTACTTGAATCCAGAATTATTGGCTCAAAATATTAAAAAATTAAGCCTCGAAATTACCGGTGCTGCGTTATTGAACGATGCGATATCAACGACAGGCGGTATCCAACTGAATGCTGTGGACGAAAATTTTCAACTAAAAGATAAAAAAAGTAATTATTGCATTGGTGAAATGCTCGACTGGGATGCACCTACCGGCGGCTATCTCTTGCAAGCTTGTTTTAGTATGGGAATGCACCTCGCGCGCCACTTAAACAGTCTTTCTTAGATTTTATTACAACACCATTTCTTCAAACAAGCGTTGTGTTGTTTGTTCTAAATCATCACACAATCCTGGATGTGGTCTTGAGGTTTGAATGGCGGAACTGCGAAGTGCTGTTAACCACCGGAAACGCGATGGAATATCAAATTGTCCTATTGGTCCTCCTGATTTTTCGCCATGCGCTACTTTGGCAAATGCCTGTATATTTAAATGCAATTGTTCTTTATCCAAATCATCTGAAAAAACTTGGAGTTTGGATTCATTTACTGCATACAAAACCTTGATGAATTTTGCTTTTTTACAAAAAAGAATAATACCCACATTGAGGAATTCTTCGCGTTCTACCCTTGGCACAACCCGGATTACGGCATACTCATATAAGTGCTTTTCTTGCATTTTGTGCTTCGTTTATAAAAATTTCGGAATGGTTCAAACGTGTTATTAAAAACTGAAAATAGACTTCCCGAATTGCATCCGGAGTTTCATCGGTATCTTCCCAATGGAGCCATACTTCCGGAATCAGATTCACGATATTTTGCAATACATCGTCAGTCATTATTTTTTTGAATGCTACATCAGTTTCTATTAATAAAGAAGCCTGAGGCAACAAAACATGGTCTTTAATCAGTGCAAAAGGACTTTGTGCTTGCTTTTCCCAATTGGTCCACGAATAATGAAAATAAAGACTTGCGCCGTGATCGATCAACCATAATTCTTTATGCCAGATCAACATATTGGTGTTTCTAAAGGTTCTGTCCACATTGGTGATAAAAGCATCTAACCAAACAATTTGGGAAGCTAGTTTTGGGTTAACCAACGTGACAACAGGATCAAAATTTATGGCTCCCGATAAATAATGCAAAGCTAAATTCAGACCCTGACTCCCTTGAAGCAAGTCCTGAATTTCTTCGTCGGCTTCACTGCGGCCAAAAGCTTCGTCGAGATTTGCAAAAACGAGTTCCGGCATTTTCAAGTTTAATACACGAGCAATTTCTCCACCGATTAATTCGGCAATTAAGGCTTTTACGCCATGTCCAGCACCTTTGAATTTCAGTACATATTTAAAATCGTCATCGGCTTCAGCGAGCGCAGGCAAAGAGCCGCCTTCCCGCAAAGGAGCGATGTATCGTGTAACATTTACGGTTCTAAGATGGGGTGTTTTTTCCATAATCGAATTGGATAAAGCTATTTTGCTTGGATACAAACTTACAAATAAGTAGAAGAATTTAGTATCTATTTTGCAGAATGATTGCTAACAATCTGTCCGTCTGACGAAAAATTAACCTTATAAAGAATATTTTTTATTGCTAAATTGTATCAATAATAAGTTGAATAAATTAGCTATTCATAAAAAAATTACCGGAAACTATAATGAGATTCCTCCCTCGTCGGAATGACAAAAGGAAAAGAAATACAATGGTAAAAGACAAAATACTACTCCACGTTTTCTATAGTCAAAAAAGCTTTTCCAATATTCGCAATCACATCTGAAGCGATAAAAGATTGATAGCCCGTTTCTGGCAAGGCAATATCCGCGGTTAATCCGTGAAGATACACGCCAAGAATTGCGGCACTAATGGGTTCATAGGCTTGTGCCAAGAGACTTGTAATCATTCCCGTCAAAACATCACCCGTTCCGGCGGTTGCAAGCGCAGCATTTCCGGAGGTATTTTCATATACCGTTTCACCATCAATGATTTGGGTGGGTGCGCCTTTCATAACGATTATAATTTCGTGTTGTTTGGAGAAAGAGATTGCTTTATTCATTTTTTCTTCTTCGAAATGCCATTTTCCAATTAATCGTTCCAGTTCTTTGGGATGTGGCGTTAGGATTGTTTTGGGCGGTACTAAAGAAAACCATTCTTTGTTTTGGGATAAAATATTCAGTGCATCGGCATCGATCACTAAAGGCGTTTTATTTGTTTTTAAAAACTGATGTAGCGCATTTTGGGTTTCTACGGCCTGACCCAATCCAGGACCAATTCCGATGGCTTGTGGTGTAATGTCGAAAGTAATATTGGAAATTGATTTCTCCTGATTGTCAGTTAAAACCATGACTTCTGGGATTGAGATTTGTAAAATATCGTATCCACATTTCGGAATGAAAACGGTAACTAATCCGCAACCGGTTTTCAAAGCCGCTTTAGAGGATAAGCTCACTGCTCCTATTTTGCCGTAACTTCCGCCAATGATTAAAGCGTGTCCTTGAATACCTTTGTGGGTATGTTTGTCTGGTTGTTTGAAGCGTTTTAGAATTTCTTTTTGGTCAATATAAATAGGATTCGTCATGGAAATTTATTTGTTTAAAATTACGAATTTAATAGGATACAAATTCGTTATTTGAACCGAAATTCCCTAGCCCTGATTATAACGGAAATCCTTATTATATGCCTTTTTGGCGAATAATAAGATTACAGTGAAAAGCAGGAAATAGCTCCTAAAAATACTTATTACAAATCCTACAGTACAGATTGTTCCGAAAACGTTTGAAACTTTAAACTTTGCTTCGCTCCGCCTTTGTCACCCGAAATAAAATCAATAAATTAGCAAAATTAAATTTTATAGAAAAACACAATGAAAAATACTGCGCTTACGCACATACACGAGAGTTTGGGAGCAAAAATGCTACCGTTTGCCGGATACAATATGCCCATTTTATATGAAGGAGTGAATGCGGAACATGAAACGGTGCGCAATGCCGTGGGTGTTTTTGACGTTTCTCACATGGGTGAATTCCTGCTTACGGGTCCAAATGCATTGGCTTTAATTCAGAAAGTGACTACGAATGACGCTTCGACTTTGACTATCGGAAAAGCGCAATATTCTTGTTTTCCAAATAATGATGGTGGAATTGTAGATGATTTGCTTGTTTATAAAATGAAAGATGAGCAGTATTTATTAGTAGTAAATGCGTCGAATATTGAGAAAGATTGGGATTGGATTTCGGCTCAAAATGATTTGGGTGTGGAGATGAAAAACCTTTCGGATGATTATTCATTATTGGCAATTCAAGGGCCAAAAGCGGTTGAAGCAATGCAATCGTTGACTTCAAAAGATTTATCTGCGATTCCGTATTACCATTTTGAAGTGGGTGAATTTGCGGGTATCAAAGATGTAATTATTTCGGCTACAGGGTATACTGGTTCTGGAGGTTTTGAAATTTATTGTAAAAATTCAGAAGTAGAACAAATTTGGACTAAAGTTTTTGAAGCAGGTGCGGCATTTGGAATCAAGCCAATTGGTCTTGCAGCTCGTGACACGTTGCGATTGGAAATGGGTTTCTGTTTGTACGGAAATGACATTAATGACACGACTTCGCCACTGGAAGCTGGTTTGGGATGGATTACAAAGTTCACAAAAGAATTCACGAATTCAGAAAATCTGAAAAAACAAAAAGAAGCGGGTGTTTCTAAAAAACTGGTTGCTTTTGAAATGCAGGAACGTGCGGTGCCAAGACACGATTACGAAATTGTAGATGCAACAGGAAATTTAATCGGAATTGTAACTTCGGGAACGATGTCACCTTCAATGAATAAAGGAATAGGAATGGGGTATGTAACTTCAGAAAACAGTGCTTTGGAAAGCGATATCTTTATCCGAATCCGTAAAAATGATGTTCCTGCTAAAGTGGTAAAATTGCCTTTTTATAAGAAATAAAATCATTGCATAAAATTTAGAATAACTGTATTTTTGTAGTTCAAAATAAGAAAAAGTAATGGGAAGAGCGTTTGAGTTTAGAAAAGGAAGAAAAATGAAACGTTGGTCAGCAATGGCCAAAGCATTTACCAGAATAGGAAAAGATATTGTAATGGCCGTAAAAGAAGGCGGACCAAATCCTGATGCCAATTCTAGATTACGAGCCGTGATCCAGAACTCTAAGGCAGTGAATATGCCAAAAGAAAATGTGGAACGCGCCATTAAAAAAGCAACCGATAAAGACACGGCCAATTATAAAGAAGTTTTATTTGAAGGATATGCACCGCATGGTATTGCCATTCTGGTTGAAACTGCTACTGATAATAATAACAGAACGGTGGCTAATGTTAGGAGTTATTTTAACAAATGCAATGGCACATTGGGAACACAAGGTTCAGTTGAATTTATGTTTGATCACACCTGTAATTTTAGAATCCCGGCAAACGGAATTGATCCTGAAGAACTAGAGTTAGAGTTAATCGATTTTGGTGCTGAAGAAGTTTTTGAAGACGAAGATGGTATTTTAATATATGCGCCCTTTGGAAGTTTTGGAACCATTCAAAAAGAATTAGAAAACAGAGGACTGGAAATTCTTTCTTCCGGATTTGAAAGAATCCCCCAAATTACTAAAAAACTATCGGAAGCTGAAATGGCCGATGTAGAAAAATTAATTGAAAAAATGGAAGAAGACGATGATGTCATGAACGTGTATCATACTATGGAAGAAGCATAAACTTAATTTCTACAATACCTAAAACTCTAGCTTCGGCTGGAGTTTTTTTGCCTGAAAATGTATGACTTTAAAATTATGCCTCGGTCATTTATTGTTTTAAATATTCTCTGGAGTGTCCCATATCCTTTTTTATCAGGTGCTCAAGTAATAAATCAAAAATAAAAAAATACAATATTTAATTAAAAAATACAAGTTCCATTATTTAGTGAATATAAGTTTAATTCACGGTCTATAATTAACACGATGAGATTTAGCAAACGAGTATTTTTAATATATTTTTTCCTGATATCAAGTTTCTTATATTTGCCTACTTTTTGATAAATGCGACGCCTAAAAAACAAGCGAAACAGCCAGCAAGTGAGAACATAATTATTTAAAAATAGAGCACCATCATTGAATATTAAGAATAAAAGGGAAAATTATTTTTTGTGACAATTTTCAGCAGAATGTAGTCACTGATTGAATGCGTGTAGTGAATTAACTAAATATTCCTAATACAGAATATCGTTCTAAGGAACGTTTTAAATTATAACATATATGACAAACAACATTCTAATTGAAAATCAATATAAAAGAACCAGTTTATTTGAAAAAGAAAATGTAAACTATTTAGTGCGTATTTTAAAAAGGTTTAATACTGTACCAAAGATAAATAACATCAATATAATCACCTCAACTAGTGAGCCTACTATTTTCAAAATTATACCCAATAAATCGATTATTATTGGCTCGTCCTTTTTGAACAAACCTATTTTAGCTCTAGTTTATTTAAGATATGGTATTGAATGGCAGTTATGGTACAAAGCGTTGAATAACGAAAAAAAAGAGGCTGTTTTATGCGATATCGCTGCACTTGAAGTGATTCGAATATTTTATAATTTACTACCTAAAGATGATAAAGAAAAATTAGAAGATCTTGATTATGTTTTAATTAATTTAATCAAAAATGATACCTATTTAAATACAGAATCTTCATTAATAAACGAAGAGCTACAATCTTTCCATGGTTTAAAAAATTTAAATACTGAACTCAAAGAATCTTGGAAACCTATTGTTGAAAATCTAGCAAAACCCACCGAATACTTATTAATGTCTGGAGGAGATCTTAGATTGAATATTGACGAAATTCATTTGCTAAACAAATATGGATGTCGCCCATTCCCAAGACCTGATGCATTTACTTTTGCCTCATCTACGGCGTCCAGCGTTTCAAATTTTGCTTTTGATAAAACCGATAAAGTGAGAAGTATATTAATTAGAAACAGCTTGAAAAACAGTTTTAAAAATACTACTACCGAGTTTTCTGAATTACTAAAAAATAACCTTAGAAAAATATTTAAATTAAATGAGGAATGTGAAATAATTTTTTCTCCATCAGGTACCGATTCGTCGCTGCAAATAGCAGCTATAACACAAATTATTTCCGACAAAGAAATTACACACATTTTGGTAGCCTCTGATGAAACTGGTAGTGGCGTTGCTGCCGCCTTAAAAGGATGCCACTTTGAAAACACTACTGCACTAAATTATCCAATTAAAAAAGACACTAAAATTGAAGGCTTTAGAGAGGTTGATTTAATTAAAATCCCTTTTCGAGATGAAAATGGCGCATCAAAATCTTCTGCTCAATTAGATAAGGAAGTATTTGATGCCGTTATCAAGACCAAAAATCAAGGCAGGCACATCGTGTTACATACTATGGACCAATCAAAATTAGGGTATCAATCTCCCAGTGACGAATTTATAAAAAAACTAAATACACTTGAAAATTTATCAATTCAGATTATTGTAGATGGCTCACAGCTTAGATTAGATCCAAAAGACATACAAAATTATTTAAACAAAGGGTATATTGTTACTATAACAGGAAGTAAATTTTTCACGGGCCCTCCATACTGCGGTGCATTAATTCTACCTAAAAGTGTCAACAAATTAATACATTCTGTAAAAAACACATTGCCCAAAGGTTTAACCCAATATTACAATCATTCTGATTGGCCGGCTTCGTGGTTTTGTTCCAATGAATTATCCGATGGGTATAACTATGGTTCCTATATGCGCTGGAATGCGGCCGTAGTTGAAATGGACAGATACTACAAAACACCTGTTTTATATCGAAATATGGGTATTGAGATGTTTTGCAATTTTGTTGATGATTCCATAAAAGAAGCCACTTTTTTACAGCCTATTTATGGTGATGAAACAAAAACGAAGAGTTACAGTAGTAAAGAATTTGGAATACGAAATATCCGTACCATTTTTCCTTTCTTTATTTTTAAAGATAATGAAGTTTTATCTGTTGATAATGTAAAAAAATTATATACGTTATTAAATACTGATTTATCGGATCAGTTTGAAGGTTCTTCATTAGAAATCATTCGGCTTGCTGCCCAAAAATGCCATATTGGTCAAGCAGTTAATGTAAAATATACTACTGAAATTGAAAGTGCTATTTTAAGAATTAGTTTGGGAGCAAGAGTTATTTCTGAAAGTTGGGTCAACAGAGATATTAGTCTCTTTTTTAGAAACATAGAATTACAAATGAGCCAGATCACGATCACTATTAAAAAAATCGAATTAATACTTAGTACTCCTGAATTATTGGATTAACCAAAAAAGTATTCTTCTTTATATGATCAATAAAAAAGTCCCATTTGCAAAAGCTAATGGGACTTTTTATTTATAATTTCAACTTATTTTATCATTTCTATTTTTTGAACTTCTTCTTGGTTTATACTGTCAAAGAAACCTTGTTCATGCATCCAATCATCACTAAATACTTTACTCATATAACGAGAACCGTGATCTGGAAATATGGCAATAACAACACTGTTAACATCAAACTCGCCTTGATCAGCATATTGCTTGATGGCTTGCAAAACAGCTCCTGAAGTATATCCTACAAATAAACCTTCTTTCCTTGTGATTTCTCGAGCCGCATGAGCACTTTCTTCGTCAGTTACTTTCATGAATTTATCAATAATATCAAAATCCGTTGCTGATGGAATTAAGTTCTTCCCTAAACCTTCTATTCGGTACGGATAAATTTCATCATTATCGAATTCTCCAGTTTCATGGTACTTTTTTAATACGGATCCAAAAGCATCGACTCCAAGAATTCTAATGTTTGGATTTTGTTCTTTTAAGTATTTTGCAGTACCGGAAATAGTTCCTCCTGTTCCACTACAAGCAATTAAGTGTGTGATTGCACCATTTGTTTGCTTCCAAATTTCTGGACCGGTAGACTTATAATGCGCATCAACATTCAACTGATTGAAATATTGGTTGATATACACCGAGCCTTTTGTTTCTTCATGCAAACGTTTGGCAACATTGTAATACGAACGTTTATCATCAGCAGAAACATGCGCCGGACAAACATACACTTTAGCGCCTAAGCTGCGAAGCATGTCTATTTTGTCTTTAGATGATTTAGAACTAACAGCCAGAATACAGCTATATCCTTTTATAATACTCACCATTGCTAAACTGAAACCCGTATTGCCGGATGTTGTTTCAATTATAGTATCACCAGGAGATAAAACGCCTCTCTTTTCAGCTTCTTCAATTATGTGCAATGCTATTCTGTCTTTGGAGGAATGTCCCGGATTAAAAGCTTCTACTTTTGCATAAAAAGCACCTTCTAACTCTTCAGTGACTTTATTTAACTTAATAAGAGGAGTATTACCTATAAGTTCTAAGACATTATTGTAAGCGTTTACTTTTTTTTTCATAAAAAAAATAGTTAGTTGCAGCAATTTCTGATTACACAACGAAAGTTACAAATTTAACAAAAAAAAGCTATCTAGTTTTTAATTTTTTCTAAATCTAATAAAAAACTATATTCCTTTGCTAATTCCTTTAAGGCTTCAAACCGACCTGAAGCACCGCCGTGACCCGCATCCATATTCGTATTAAGATATAAAACGGTATCATTTGTTTTTTGAGTACGGAGCTTTGCAACCCACTTGGCAGGCTCCCAATATTGTACTTGTGAATCATGAAGTCCGGTAGAAACGAACATGTTAGGATAGTTTTGAGCTTTTACGTTGTCATAAGGAGAGTAAGATGCCATATAATCATAATATTTTTTCTCGTTTGGATTGCCCCATTCATCATATTCTCCTGTTGTCAGCGGAATCGTGTCATCAAGCATCGTGGTGATAACATCTACAAAAGGAACCTGCGCAATTACTCCGTTGTACAATTCCGGCGCCATATTGACAACTGCTCCCATTAATAATCCACCTGCTGAACCGCCCTCGGCATATAAATGTTTTGGTGAAGTATATTTTTCCTGAATCAAAAACTTAGAACAATCAATAAAATCAGTGAAGGTGTTTTTCTTTTTCAATAATTTTCCGTCCTCATACCATTGTCTTCCTAAATCTTCACCACCGCGAATGTGTGCTATGGCAAATACAAATCCTCGATCCAAAATTGACAAACGCGTAGATGAAAAATAAGCATCCATGGTAACGCCGTATGAACCGTAGGCATAAAGCAATACCGGATTATTCCCATCTTTTTTCAACCCCTTTTTGTACACCATAGAAATGGGTACTTTGGTACCATCTGTTGCTGTGGCCCAAACACGCTCTTCGATATAATTATTTTTATCAAATTTACCCCCAAGAACCTGTTGCTCTTTCTTGATTTCTTTCGCTTTGGTTTTCATATTAAAGTCAATAACTGATGATGGCGTTGCCAATGATTGGTAACTGTAACGCAAAATATCAGTATCAAAATCCACATTTGTCGTCGTATATGCGCTATACGTTTCGCTTCCAAATGGCAAATAATATTCTCCTTCTCCACTCCAAGGCATAATACGAATGTGGTTCAAACCATTGGAACGTTCTTCTACAACTAAATAGTTTCTAAAAATTTCGATATCTTCCAGTAAAACGTCTTTTCGATGCGCAATGACATCTTTCCAATTTTCTTTTGCAGTAGCGTTTTCAGGGGTTTTCATCAACTTGAAGTTAGTTGCTTTGTCCTTATTGGTCATGATATAAAAAGAATCTCCAAAATGAGAAATACTGTATTCTAAGCCGCGAACCCTTGGTTGAAAAACCACAAACTCTCCATCTGGAGTATCTGAATTTAAAATTCTGTACTCGGTTGTTAAGGTACTTCCGGAGCCTATTACAATATATTTTTTTGATTTTTCTTTGCCTACAGAAACATTGAACGTATCGTCTTTTTCATTAAAAACTAATATGTCAGTAGTTGAATCTGTGGCTAATTTATGTTTAAAAACTTTATCAGACCGCAAGGTAACTTTATCTTGTCTGGTGTAAAATATCGTTTTATTATCATTGGCCCAAACAGAACTTCCAGTAGCATTTTCAATCTTATCCGAAAGAATTTCTTCCGTCTCTAAGTTTTTGATTTGTATCGTATAAATACGTCTTCCAACGGTATCAATACCAAAACTCGCAAATTTATTGTCCGGACTCACGCTCAAACCACCCAATTGAAAGTAAGAATGGTCTTTGGCTAAGTCATTACAGTTGAATAAAATTTCTTCAGTAGCGGTAAGACTTCCTTTTTTTCTGGAATAAATGGGATAATCCTTTCCGGTTTCAAAACGCGTGATATAATAGTAACCATTGTATAAGTAAGGAACCGATTGATCGTCTTCCTTGATGCGGGCTTTCATTTCTTCGTATAATTCTTTCTGAAACCCTTTTGTATCCACAGTCATGGCTTCATAATACGTATTTTCTTGATTCAAATAATCAATCACTTCCAGGTTCTCTCTCTCGTTTAACCAGAAATAATTATCTACCCGTTTTTGGTTGTGTTTTTCTAAAGTTTTTGGAATTATTTTAGCTACGGGAGAAGGAATATTTTTTGACATTTGTTGCGCTTTTATATTAGTAATTGATGGTGCAAAAATAACACAAAGACAACTTAAGACGAGTTTATTTTTCATGAATATTTTATTGATTATAACTATGCAATATAGTAATTTTGTAAATCAAATTAATTTAAAAAATTAAAACATGGATTTAATGGGAATGATGGGCAAACTTAAAGAGACCCAACAAAAGATAGAAGACACAAAAAAACGTTTAGATACTGTTCTTATAGACGAACAAAGCACTGATGGTTTATTGAAAGTTACTTTGACTGCCAACAGAACCCTAAAATCAATTATTATTGACGACACTCTATTAGCAGATAAAGAGCAACTGGAAGATTATTTGATTTTAGTATTGAATAAAGCAATCGAAAAAGCGACAAATGTCAATCAGAGCGAACTGGATGTCGTTACTAAAATGGATATGCCAATGATTCCCGGAATGGAAGATTTGTTTAAATAAAAAAGTTTAAAGTTTAAGGTTTAACGTTTTTTGATCACGATATGTCCCGTCCTGAAATAGCGATACACAAAAAGTATCCTAATGGAAAAACATGAAGAAACACGCTATGTGAAGCGGA